>JBEAQO010000141.1:0-2656 GCA_041163825.1 Actinomycetota bacterium
TCAAGGCGATCGCGATCTACCGCGACAACTGCAAGGTCGCCCAGCCGCTGTCGGTGTCGAAGAAGGGCGACGGTGCTGCCCCGGCGGCGCCCACGGCCCCGGCGTCCGGGAGCCAGGTCCCGCTGCGACGCAAGCTGCCAAAGACCCGGCCGTCGCAGACCGTCTCCTTCCAGGTGGGCGATGCGACCGGCTACCTGACGGCGGGCGAGTACCCCGGTGACGGGCTCGGCGAGATCTTCGTCAAGCTCGGCAAGCAGGGTTCGACGCTCTCGGGGCTGCTCGATGCCTTCGCGATCAGCGTCTCGATCGGCCTGCAGTACGGTGTCCCGCTCGAGACGTACGTCTCGAAGTTCATGAACATGCGCTTCGAGCCGGCCGGCATGACCGACGACGAGGAGATCCGCTTCGCCTCGTCGATCGTCGACTACGTCGCTCGCAAGCTCGCGCTCGAGTACCTCCCCCACGACAAGCGTGCCGAGCTCGGCATCTTCTCGATCGCCGAGCGCTCCGCGAGCCTCGACGAGACCTACGGCGAGACGCCGCAGGCCGCGGTCGAGGCGCCCGCGGTGGCCGTCTCCGACGCACCGACCTTCACGGCCGGCTCCAGCGTGCCGGTGGACGTCGATGCGCCGATGTGCTTCGAGTGCGGCATCAAGATGAAGCGTGCTGGTGCGTGCCACGTCTGCGAGCAGTGCGGCGCGACGAGCGGCTGCAGCTGATCCGCCACGCACGTCATGGCGAGGGGCCGCCCGCGGGCGGCCCCTCGCCATGACGCGACCGACGACGGACGACCGCTCGCGCCCGGCTCCCGGGACTAGCCTCGAGGCCGGGTGGAGGGACTTCCGCCCGTCGATGGGGTCCCGAAGCCCTCCGGCCGACCGTGGTGGTCCCGACGCATGCCAGGATCCGACGCGCACGAGGGCCGAACGCTGCTCCCGATGTCCCTCCGCCCGTGGCTGGGCGGGGTGATCATCTCGTTCTCCGGGGCCCTGGTCCGCCTGGCCGACGTCGAGGTCGTGCGCTCGGCGTTCCTGCGGACCGCCTACGCCCTCCCACCGCTGCTCGTGCTCCTCGTGCTCGATCGTCGGCGTGTCGAGCGCCGGGCAGGAGCCTCCGGCGCATCCCGCTCCGTTCGATGGCTGCTCCCGCTCGGGATCCTCTCGGGGATGCTCCTCGGTACGGACCTCATCACCTGGCACGCCTCGATGGACATCCTCGGCTCGGGCCTGGGCACGGTGATCCCGAACCTGCAGGTCGTGTTCGTCGGCCTCGCTGGCGTGGTCGTCTTCCGTGAGCGGCCGGCCCCCGCCTTCTGGTGGTCCCTCCCGATCGTGCTGGCCGGGGTCACGCTGCTCGGCATCGTCGGGCGACCGCTGGAGGCCGGGGGGTCGGTGCCGCTGGGCATCCTGCTCGGGATCGTGACCGGGGTCCTCTACGCCGGATCGCTCATCGTGCTGCGGGTCGCCCGTCGTCGGACCCCCGAGGGCAGCGGGGCGGTCGTGCTGTTCTCGATGACGCTCGGCTCGACCCTCATCACGGGGCTCATCGCCGCCGTCCAGGGCGTCGCAGGACCGGCGGGGTGGCCCGCCGATGGCTGGCTCCTCCTGCTCGCGATCGGGTCGCAGGTCATCGGTTGGTCGCTGCTGACCTCCTCCATCGCGCAGCTGCCGGCGGCGCTCACCTCGGTGGCACTGCTCGTCCAGCCCGCGCTCGGGCTCGCCTGGGGGGCGATCCTGCTCGACGAACCGGTGGGTCCGGCGCAGGTCGGTGGCGCGGCGGTGCTGCTCGTCGGCATCGTCCTCGCGCAGCGCGCCGTGAGCGGCGGCGTCCCACGGGGCGCGTTCACCACCGACGTGCCGGCCGCCGAGTCGGTTCAGGCGGGACCGGCGTCGCCCGGCTCCGAGCGCTCGCGCTCGTAGAGAACGCGCGGACCCCACGCGAGCCCGCCGAGCCCGCGCACGAGCGGCGCGGCCGTGTGGCGCAGGACGACCAGCGGTCGGTACCAGCGCGGCACGGTCCGTTCGCGCGTGCCGCGCACGACGACCCCGACGATCGCGCGCGCGACGTCGTCGGGCACACCGACCAGCCGGGCGATCGGCGTGCCACGGGTCCACTCCTGGGGGAAGCCCTCGGTGGTGATGAAGCCGGGGTTCACCTGGCTGACGCGGACGTCCCGGTCGGCCCAGACGAGGTCGAGCGCCTCCGAGAGCCCGACCATGCCGAACTTGCTCGCGACGTAGGGCGCCGGTCCGATGCCGAGCTTGCCGGCGACCGAGGCGACGTTGACGACCCGCGCGGGCGCGCTCGCGGCGAGGAGCTCCGCGAACGCGGCGGTCACGCGCATCGTGCCGAGGAGGTTGGTGTCGAGGACCCCGAGCGCGTCGTCGAGCCCGTCGGGACGCCCGAGGTCGCCGCCGCCGCCGATCCCGGCGTTGTTGACCAGCACGTGGCAGGCACCGTGGACGCGCTGGACGGCGTCGGCGAGGGCAGCGACCGAGCCCCTGTCCGTGACGTCGAGCTCGTGCGCCTCGACGCCCGGCACCCGCGCGGCGAGCGCCTCGAGCCGCTCGACGCGCCGCGCTGCCGCGACGACGCGCATGCCGGCCGCGGCGAGCCGAACGACGGTCGCCTCGCCGATGCCGCTCGAGGCCCCGGT
>JBEAQO010000142.1:0-7572 GCA_041163825.1 Actinomycetota bacterium
CTTCGGTGACCGCCAGCACGTCCGCCCCGACGGCGAACGTCGGATAGGTCGGCGTCGCCGAGGGTCCGCCGCGAGCGATGTCCTCGTAGACCTCCCGGAAGAGGGCTCGGAACGTGTCGGGGTAGCCCTCGACGTGTCCGCCCGGATAGCCGGCGAGGCGCGCGATGCTCGGATCGAGGAGCGAGGGGTCCCGCGGGACGATCTCGTTCGGACGCCCCCGGTGACCGACGAGCAGCCGGTCGGGGTCCTCCGAGATCCACGCGAGCGACGAGGATGCGCCGTCGACCTCGATGGCGACGTGGTTCTTGCGTCCCGCGGAGACCTGGGAGACGGTGACGACCCCGCGCGCCCCGCTCGCGAAGCGCAGCAGGATGCCGGCCGCATCGTCGCTCGACATCGGCTCGTCGACGAGCTCCGCGTCCGCGGACGCGCTCGCGAAGGTCTCCACCGGTCCGGGCGGGTGGCGACGGACCGGCACGACCGTCGCGAGGTCGGCCATCACCTCGACGATGGGCTCGCCGGTCAGGAACTGGGCGAGGTCGAACCAGTGCGAGCCGATGTCGGCGATCGCGCGCAGCTGACCGGCCTCCTCGGGGACCAGCCGCCAGTTCCAGTCGGTCTCGAGCAGGAGCCAGTCCTGCAGGTAGGAGCCCGAGACGAGGTGGGGATGCCCGATGGCGCCGGACGCGACCATCGCGCGCATCTGATGGACCAGCGGGTAGAAGCGGAGGTTGAAGCAGACGGCGTTGACGACGCCGGCGGCCCGCGCGCGTCCATCGAGGTCTCGCGCGTCCTCGGCCGTCAGCGCGAGCGGCTTCTCGCACACCACGTGCGTGCCCGATGCGATCACCGCACGGACCTGCTCCGCGTGGGCGGCGTTGGGGCTCGCGACGTGGACGACGTCGACCTCCCCCTCGGTCAGCAGGTGGTCGACCGAGTCGAACACTGGCGGGAGCCCCACGGCCGCGGCCTTGGCGCGCGCGCGCTCGGGCGATGAGCCGACCACCCCGACGACCTGGACCCCGAGACGCCGGAGGGCCTCGACGTGCGCCGCACCGATGAAGCCGACGCCCACGACCCCGGCCCGGATCCCCGTCAGGTCCATCCCGTCCACCTCCCTCGCATCCCACCGGGCCCGACCAGCGGCCCCGCTCCCCGATGCGCCTCAGCCGCTCCTGGCCGCGACGCTCGAGTAGACCCACGACAGGGCCAGCACGATCAGCCCGTACACGACCTGCTGGATGCCCTGACCGACGTTGAGGAACGTCAGCAGCGAGTTGAGCACGCTGAGGATGAGCGCACCGATGATCGTGCCGGTGTAGTCGCCACTGCCCCCGAAGATCGACGTCCCGCCGATGACCGCCGCAGCGACCGAGGGCAGCAGGAACGAGCCCGCCAGCTGGAGGTCGACGGCGCCGGTGCGCCCCGCGAGCAGGATGCCCGCGACCGCTGCCAGGATGCCGGCCACCACGTAGGCGAGCAGGAGCACCCGCCAGGTCCGCACCCCGGCGAGGCGCACCGCGACCGGGTTGTCCCCGACGGCGTAGAGGAGCCGCCCGAACCCGGTCCGCCGCAGCATGACGATGACGAGCACGGAGAGCCCCGCCCAGACGAGCACCCCGTAGGGGACGCGCCCCCCGAGGAACGCACCACCGCCCAGCAGCTTGATGAACGGCCCCACCGCGGTCGAGCCGATCAGCACCGTCTGCGCGAGCACGCTGAACACCCCGAGCAGGATCGCCGACATCGCCAGCGTCATGATCAACGGGTTGATGCGGAACACCCCGACCCCGAGACCGTTCACCGCACCCGAGACGGCACCGACGAGGAGTCCGAGGGCGATGGCGATCGCGGCACCGCGGGGCGACTGGTTGCCCACCACGTACGCGGCGCCCGTCGCGATCATGGCGACGGAGAGGTCGATGCCGCCGGTGAGCATCAGGATGGTCTGGGCCGCCGCGAGGAGCCCGAGGGGCGCGGCGATGATCAGCGTGTTCCGGATGCCGTTCACGGAGAGGTAGCCGGGCTGGACGAGCCCGGTGGTCACGACGAGGAGCAGCAGCATGACCCCGAGGACCGCGAGCGGACGCTCGGCGATGCGCGAGCCGAGCGACGTCCGAGCCGCCCCGCTGGTGGTCGTGCCGGACGTGGTCCCGCTCATGCGCGTCGCCTCCGTCTCCACTCGGCCAGGCCCGCGACCATCATCACCAGCGCGATCAGCGACCCCTGCACGACCTGGGCCGTGTTGGGGTCAATCCCGATCGTGCTGAGGACCGGCATGACGAGGACGAGCACCATCGCGGCCGCGACGACCCCGACGGCCGAACCGATCCCGCCGGTCAGGGCGACCCCACCGAGGACGACGGCTGCGACGCTGCGCAGGGTCAGCTGGGACCCGAGGCTCGCTCGAGCGTCGCCCGTCCCGGTGATGGCGATGGTCGCGAGACCCGCGAGTCCCGCGAGCGCGCCCCCGGCCGCGTACGACACGATGCGGGCTCGGCGGGTGTCGACCCCGGCGAGGTAGGCCGCCACCCGGTCGCTCCCCGTCGCGTGCAGCGAGAGCCCGAGCCGCGTCCGACGCAGGAACCACAGCGCGGCCAGGGTCGGGACCACGATCGCGACGAGCGAGGGCAGGAAGACGTCGCCGATGCCCGACTCGGAGCCGGTGAACAGCCATCGGAACCCGGGCGAGGTCCCGCCACCCGGTGAGGGGAGCACGAGCAGGGCGGCACCCGACCACACGAAGCTCATGGCCAGTGTCACCACGATGTCGGGCACGCCCGACACATCGATGACCGATCCGACGAGCGCATCGAGCAGCGCGGCCCCGAGGACGATGGCGAGGCCGATTGCGAGTGTCGTCCCGAAGGAGCGCCCCTCCATGGTCCGAGCAGCGACGGCGCTCGACAGCAGCATCATCGCGCCGATCGAGAGGTCGATGCCACCGGCGATGACGATGACCGCCTGGCCGATGGCCAGGAACACGAGCGGCAGGCTGTTCTTCAGGATCGACGAGACCTGGAACGCGCCGAACTGCGGGATGAGCACGGCGTACCACGCGACGACGGCGACGAGCAGCAGCCACACCCCGATCGTCCAGGCCTCCGAGCGCAGGCGCGTGACGAGGGCACCGGCGGTCCGTGGGGCGACCAGCGCGGTCATGCCGCACCCTCGAGCCCGTGCGCCTCGCGGAGCATCCAGTCCTCGGTCGCCGACTCGGCCGACGCCTGCGCGACGATGCGTCCGCCGTAGAGCACGAGCACGCGGTCGCACACGAGCCGCACCTCCTGGAGCTCGCTGGTGTAGAGCACGATCGCCGCGCCGTCGGCGGCGAGCTCCCTCAGGAGCCGGTAGATCTGCTGCTTGGTGTCGAGGTCGATGCCGCGGGTGGGGTCGAAGCAGAGCAGGGTCCGGAAGCCCGTGGCGAGCCAGCGCCCGAGCACGACCTTCTGCTGGTTGCCGCCCGAGAGGCGCCGGACCTGGCCCTGGGCCCGGGTGTCGATCGCGAGGCGCTCGATGCTCTCCGCCGCGCGCGGCCGTTCCCTCGGATCGAGGCGGAACCAGGAGCGCACGCGCAGGTAGAAGGGCGTCACGAGGTTCTCGTGCACGGATCGCTGCGGCAGCAGCGCCATGAGCCGGTCCGAGGGGACGAGCACCACCCCACGCCGGATGGCGTCGTAGGGGGCGCGGGCACGGAGCGGCTGCCCATCGACGAGGAGCTCGCCGGCATCGGGCCGTCGCTCACCCGAGAGCAGCTCGAAGAGCCGCTCCTGGCCCTGGCCCTCGAGCGCGACGACCCCGAGGATCTCTCCACGACGCACCTCGAGCGACACGTCCGAGATGACCGTCCCGGACGCGAGCCCCCGGGCCTCGAGCGCGACCGGGGCATCGGCCTCGACGACCGCGGCAGCGGCGATCCGGACCGGTTCCGGACGCCGACCGAGCATGGTCTCGACGAGCTCGTGCTCGGTCACCTCTCGCGGGGCGAGGCGTGCGACGTCGACGCCGTCCCGGAGCACCGTCGCGCGGTCGCAGAGCCGCCGGACCTCGGCGAGGCGATGGGAGATGAAGACGACCGCGCCACCCTGCTCGGCCCGATCGCGCATGACGGCGAAGACGCGCTCGGCCTGATCGGCCGGCAGCGCCGCGGTCAGCTCATCGAGGAGCAGTACCCGTGGGTCGAGGGCGAGCGCGCGAGCGAGGTCGAGCATGCGCAGGACCTCGAGCGGGAGGACCCGGACGAGCTCGCGGCGGACGGCCGGGTCCACGCCGAGCTCGCCGTACCAGCGCTCCACGGCAGCGAGGTCCGCGCCCGTGAGCCGGAGGTTCTGCTCGACGGTGAGGTCGGGGATGAGCGCCGGGTCCTGGAACACCGTCGCGATGCCGGCGGCCATGGCACCGGCGGGCGAGTCGACGGCGAAGGAGGCCCCCATGACGGAGATCGTGCCGGAGTCCGGGGCGAACACCCCGGAGAGGCTCTTGACGAGCGTGCTCTTGCCGGCACCGTTGGCCCCCAGCAGCGCGTGCACCTCGCCGGCGCGGACCGTCAGGTCGACCGAGCGCAGCGCCTCCACCGCGCCGAAGCGCTTGCCGACACCCCGCGTCTCGAGCAGTGCGCCCCCGGCGCTCGCCGGACGACCGGGCATGGACGTCGACATCGCTTCGGTCCTCCGCTGCGGGCCGCGGAACGGGTCGGCCGGGCCCTCCGGTCGGGCGCCGTGACGGCGCCCGACCGGAGTGACCTCAGCGGGCGGTCACTCGCCCGGGCCCTTGCAGGCAACGACCTGGTCGGCCGTGTAGGTGGTGTACGGCGCGATCTCGACGTAGGTGCTCCAACCGACCTGCTGGTCCGGCTGGTAGATGGCCTGCGTCTCGTCCGCGCGGTCCACCATGTCGTAGACCTCCGGGGTGAGCAGGTTCAGCGCATCGAACGACTCCCCGAGGAGGGTCTTGATGGCGATGGCCGCACCGACCCCACCGATGGCCGGCGGGTTGGTGACCGCGCCACCGACGAAGCCATCGTCGTAGAGGTCGATCATCTGCGCGATGAACCCGTTGTTGTCCGCACCGACGACCGGGACGTAGTCCTTGCCGGCGACCGCGAACTGCTCGACGACGGTGTAGTCGATGCCGGAGGTCCAGATGCCGTCGATGTCCTGGGCGTTCAGGGTGTCGAGGGCCTGCTGGGCACCGGTGGTCGGGTCCCAGTTGGTGAACACCTCGGAGACCACCTCGATGTCGGGGTAGTTCGCGAGGGCCTCCTGGAAGCCCGCGTCACGGTCCGAGTCCGCCGGGTTGCCGTCGATCCCGCGCATGTACAGGACCTTGCCGACCCCACCCATCTGCTCGAACAGCCACTCCGCACCGACGCGGCCGTAGGCGACCTGGTCGTTGGTGGCGACGATGGCGCCGGGGGCCGTGACGGCCTGGTCGACCGCGACGACCACGATGCCCTGGGCGATCGCGGCCTCGATCGCGGGGTTGAGCGCCTCGCGGTCGGTCGGGTTGAGGACGATGGCGTCGACGCCCTGCGAGATCAGGCTCTCGATGTGGCCGATCTGCTCGGTCGGGCCGCCGTCCTCGTTGATGACGATGACCTGGTCGACCACGCCGCTGGCGAGCGCCTCGGCCTTGATCGCGCAGATCATCTGCTCGCGCCAGCCGTTGCCGACCAGCGTGTTGCTGACACCGAGCGTGAACGGCCCGGCAGCCGGCTCCTCAGCAGCCGGCTCCTCAGCAGCCGGCTCCTCAGCGGCCGGCTCCTCGGTCGCGGTGTCCGTGCCGCCACAGGCGGCCGCGAACAGCGCGAGCGATGCGACGATGGCTCCGAGCCGGAGCCTCGAGCGGTGCATCCTCACGTGCGTTCCTCTCCTCGTCGTCGGGCCGGTCGGCCTCGACGTCCCTGCGTCCTGCTAGCCCGTCGTGACGGTGGCGTCCGACAGGACCCTGGCGAGCCGCTCCCCGTGCTCACGGTAGGCGGCCTCGAAGAGCTCGTGGGAGCGCTCCCGACCCACGAGCGAAGCGCTCGTGAGGACCGGCGGCTCGAACCCGCGCGCCACGAGCAGCGCAGCGGTCTGGACCTTGAGCTCGTTGACGACCGCGACGTTGGCGATCGAGGACCCGGGTCCGACGGGGGTCTCGAGGCCCTCGAGGGCGACGAGCGCGTCCCCCGCCGGTGTGCCGAGGTCGATGACCACGTCACCGTGGTCGAGCAGCCGCGTCCCGCTCGAGTGGGTCGCCGGCTGTGCGAGCGACTCCGCGACGGAGGTCACCGCCACGACCGGCAGGCCCCGCTCGCGCGCACCCATCGCGACCTCGATCGGGACCGCCGTCCGACCGGACGCGCTGAAGACCACCATCGCGTCGGGCGGCCCGAGCCGGAAGTTCGCGAGGATCGCCTCGGCGAGGCCCTCCATGCGCTCGATGAACATCGCCTGGCGCTGTCCGTTCGCGCCGACGATCTGCGTGTGGAACGTCATCGAGAGCTCGGCGATCGGATGGAACCCGGGGAACGAGCCGTAGCGCGGGAACATCTCCTCGAGCGGGATGCGCGAGTGGCCCGTGCCGAAGAGGTGGACGAGTCCGCCCGCGGCGATGGCCTCCGCCGACACCTCCGCCGCCCGCGCGATGGCGTCGAGCTGCGTGCGCCCGACATGGTCGAGCACGCGGTGCGCCTCCTCGAGCCACCGGCCGGCGACCCCGGGTCGCACCGTCGGTGTGGCGGCCATCGCGCCTCCTGTACTGGATCGGGCCGGTGCGGGCCGGACCGACCGATCGACCCCGGCACGCTGCCCGGGCCGCCCGTGTGCCGGCGGCCCTTCCCCCGTGGGGCTGAATGTATAGTCATCTCCGCGTCCGGCTCGCAAGCACGCCGCCCCGGGCACCGCACCCGCTCCATCGGGCAGCCGGGCGCTGCAGCGACCCGGTCCCGGGGACGGGGTCGTCCGTCGGCGGCCCCAGTGGAGGACGGATGACGAGGAACCGCGCGCGCTACGAGGAGATCGCGGCGCACCTCCGCGCGCTCGCACGCGAGCTCCCGGCCGGATCCCGGCTGCCCTCCGAGGCCGAGCTGTGCGAACGCTTCGGGGTCAGCAGGATGACGGCACGCCAGGCGGTCCAGCAGCTCGTCGCCGACCGCCTCGTCGAACGACGTCGGGGGGCGGGGACCTTCGTCGCACCCGACCGCGTGCCGCGCCTGCTCGGCTCCCCCCTCTCCTTCAGCGCCTCGATGCGCCGGCGTGGGCTTACCGCCTCGTCCCGGCTGATCGACCGTGGTCGGATCGTCCCGACACCGAGCGAGGCGGCGGCGCTGCGCCTCGCTCCGGGCGTCGGCGCCTACGTGCTCGAGCGGCTCCGGCGCGCCGACGGGACCCCGATGGCGATCGAACGCGTGGACAGGCCGCGCGAGGTCGCCGAGCTGCTCGGCGACGACATCGAGACGGGATCGCTCCACGATGCCTTCGAGCGCATCGGTCACACCCCGAGCCGCGCCGTCGCCCACGTCACCGCCCAGCGCGCGCCCGCGGAGCACCGACGCCTGCTCGGGCTGGGCGCGAACGGCATCGTGCTCGT
>JBEAQO010000143.1:0-11795 GCA_041163825.1 Actinomycetota bacterium
ACGGCGTGTCCTGGCACCCCTCTTGGCCGTGCTGGTCGCGCTCGCCGCCGTGGCGACCGTGCCGCCCCATCGGGCCGAGGCCGCCGACGACGTCCTGACGGTGCTCCTGCTGGGTGCGGACGTGGGATTGGGTCGTGGAGGGGATCCGGCGAGCGCTCGCGCGGACGCCTTCCAGCTGCTCTTCGTCTCGCCCGATCGGCAGCACGCGAGCTTCGTCTCCATCCCGCGTGACAGCTGGGTGCCCGTGGCCGGCCGCGGGACCACCCGGATCAACGCCTGCCTCAACGGTGGTCCGGACGTCTGCGTGCGCACGGTCGAGGCGCTGTGGGGCCTCTCGGTCGACGGTTGGGTCCTCACGTCGATGGACGGCTTCGTCGGTGCGGTGAACGACTTCGGAGGCCTCGTCGTCGACGTGACCGTGCCGGTCCGCGACGGGGGCATGGACGTCCCCACGGCGGGGCTCCAGCCGCTCATCGGGGACCAGGCGATGACGTGGGGGCGTGACCGCAAGAGTCGCGCCGGTGGGGACTTCGCGCGAACGCGCGCGCAGGCGGAGCTCCTCGCGATCGCGCACGCGCACCTCCATGCGCGCGGGACGGCGGTCGCAGCGACCGAGGCCGTCGGGATCCTCGCTCGCCATGCACGCTCGAGCTTCGGCGCGGGTCAGCTCTCGGCGTTCGCGCTCGACGCGCTCCGGCTCCCGCCGGCCAACGTCCGTCGGTCGGGCCTGCCGGCGCGCCCCGGCTGGGCCGGCCCGGCGAGCGTCGTGTTCCTCGAGTCCGGTGCCGACGCGATCGTCCGTGATGCGGCCGCCGACGGCATCCTCTCCGACCCCGAGCGCGTCGGCGTGGGCGCGCGCGGTCCCTACGCGTTCGGCCCCGGACCGATCGGCACCAGCACGTCGACGTTCCCGGCGGACGAGGTGGCGCCGACGACCACCATCACGCTGACCACCCCGCCACAGCGTTCCGAGGCCATCCGGCGGCTCCAGCTGGTGCTCGGCGAGCGCCTCGGCATCGGGCTCGATGCCGACGGCATCTACGGTCCGGCCTCGGCTCGGGCGGTGGCGGAGCTGCAGCGCGTGACCGGGCGGACCGTGACCGGCGAGGTCACCCCGCGCCTGTTCGAGCAGCTCCTCGGGCCTGCCTGAGCGGCGGGCTCAGTCGCCTGCCACCAGGAAGCGCCAGGTCCCGTCGTCCTGGATGCCGACCCGCCAGCCGAGGTAGGCGCCGGCCGTCTCCCAGTCGCGCAGCGCCTCCGCGCCGTAGCGCGCCTCGAGCGCCCCCCGCTCCTCCTCGGTGATCCCGAAGGGCGTCCGGGCGTGCAGGTCCGGCCACACCGTGAGGTCGCCGAGCCGCGCGGAGGGCCCGTCGAGGAGCAGCACCAGCTCCGCCAGCACGTCCTCGGGCAGCGAGCGGTAATGGGCGATCGGGTCGTCGGTGCCGCCGAAGGTCGCCGTGAACGCCTCCGGGTCCTCGGGGAGCAGGGCGGCGACGGCGTCCCAGTCGCCGGAGGCCGCGGCGCTGCTCAGGCCGTCCCGGGTGGTCGCCGCCGCAGGAGGCAGCGCCGGGTCCTCGGGGGCCTCGGGCGCGGTGCCCTCCGCCGGGACCTCGATCGTCGGGGTCCCGGCGGCGGGCGGTGCGTCCTCGCCGCCGCCGCACGCACCCAGGAGCAGCGCGAGCGCGGCGGTCGCCGCCTTCAGCGCGGTCTGCGGTCGAGGGCTGCGCATGGTCGTCTCCGGATCGGTCGTGGGCTCGTGGTCGGGTCGGACGGCCGTGGCCTAGCGGGCCGTCGGCATGTCGAGGGTCGCCGGACGCTCGGCGGTCGCGCGTTCGGGCCAGCGCTGGGTGACGACCTTGGCGCGCGTGTAGAACGACACCCCCTCCGGGCCGTGGACGTGCCGATCGCCGAACAGCGAGTCCTTCCAGCCACCGAACGAGTGGTAGGCCATGGGCACCGGGACGGGGACGTTGACCCCGACCATCCCGACGCGCACCTCGCGCACGAAGCGGCGTGCGGCCCGCCCGTCCCCGGTGAACACCGCGGTGCCGTTGCCGTACGGGTTCGCGTTCACCAGTCGGATCGCCGCGTCGAGGTCATCGGCGCGGACGACCGAGAGGACGGGGCCGAACACCTCGTTGGTGTAGACGTCCATGGTCGGGGTGACGTGGTCCAGCACGGTCGGACCGACGAAGAACCCGCCCTCGTGGCCGTCGACGCGGATGCCGCGACCGTCCACGCGCACGGTCGCGCCCTGGCGCTCCCCGGCATCGATCAGCGACACGATCCGATCGCGGGCCTCCGGCGTCACGACCGGCCCCATCTCGCTCGCGGGATCGCTGCCGGGACCGACGCGGACCGCACGGGCGCGCGCGTCGACCCGCTCGAGCAGGGCATCCCCGGCCGCACCGATCGCCACGGCCGCGGAGATCGCCATGCAGCGCTCTCCCGCCGATCCGAAGGCCGCGGCCGCGAGGTGGTCGCTCGCGAAGTCGAGGTCCGCGTCCGGAAGGACGATCGCGTGGTTCTTGGCGCCGCCGAGCGCCTGCACGCGCTTGCCGTTGGCGGAGCCACGCTGATGGATGTGACGCGCGATGGGGGTGGAACCGACGAAGGACACCGCGGCGATGCCGGGATGGTCCAGCACCGCGTCCACCGCGGTGCGGTCGCCGTGCACCACGTTGAAGACGCCATCGGGCAGGCCGGCCTCGGCCCATAGCCGTGCGACGAGCATCGATGCCGAGGGGTCGCGCTCGCTCGGCTTGAGGACGAAGGCGTTGCCGCACGCGATCGCGATGGGGTGCATCCACATCGGCACCATGACGGGGAAGTTGAAGGGCGTGATCCCGGCGACGACCCCGAGCGGCTGGCGGAACGCGTACGAGTCGACGTCGGTGGAGACCTGATCGGAGTAGTCGCCCTTGAGCAGGGTCGGAGCGCCGCAGGCGTACTCGATCACCTCGAGCCCGCGCTGGACCTCACCACGCGCGTCGGAGGGCACCTTGCCGTGCTCGGAGCTCACGATGGCGGCGAGCTCGTCGAGATGGTCGTTGACGAGCTCGCGGAACGCGAAGAGGACCCGGGTCCGGGTGCTGAGCGACGCCTCGTTCCATCCGCTCGCGGCCTCGGTCGCGGCGCGGACCGCAGCATCGACGTCGGGCGGCTCGGCCAGGAGGACCTCCGCCTGCACCGCGCCCGTCGCGGGGTCGTAGACGGGCGCGGTCCGGGTGCTCGCGCCCGCGGTGGTCCGACCCGCGATCCAGTGCTCGACGATGCGCATCCGCTGGGACCCTCCGAGAGTCGCCACTACCCTACGCGGCCATGGGCCCGATGACCGCGTGAGCCGACCACCCGCTGCCCCGGGAGCCGTCCCGGCCGCGCGGGGGGACGTCGCCGCCGGGGTGTCGCGTCCCGCGGCGCTCGTCCTCCTGGTGCTGGTCTCGGTCGTCTGGGGCGCGCACTGGTCGGTCGTGAAGGTCGGCCTGCGGACGATGCCACCGCTGACGTACGCGACGCTGCGGGTCGGGTCGGGGCTCGTCGTGGTGCTCGTCCTGCTCGCGGTGCAGGGCCGGCTGCGGCCGCCGCCCCGCGCGGACCTCCCGGTCGTCGCCTCCGTCGGGCTGGTCCAGATCGCGCTGGGCATCGTGGTGATGAACCTTGGGTTGACCGTCGTGACCGCCGGTCGGGCCTCGGTCCTCGTCTACTCGATGCCGATCTGGGTCGCGCTGCTGCTGCTGGTCCGCGGGCGGGGTCGACCCCGGACCGCCGAGCTCGTCGGGCTCGTGGTCGGCAGCGTGGGGCTCGGTCTGCTCGGTGCGCCGGCGCTCGCTCGCGCCGGCGCGGGGGAGGCGCTCGGTGTCGCGGTGCTGCTGCTCGGCGCAGTGACCTGGGCCTGGGCGACCATC
Organism: Actinomycetota bacterium; assembly: GCA_041163825.1. Lineage (GTDB taxonomy): Bacteria > Actinomycetota > Nitriliruptoria > Nitriliruptorales > Nitriliruptoraceae > JBEAQO01. The sequence continues at coordinate 3,906 of JBEAQO010000143.1, forward strand.
CACGTGCGGGAGCACCGCTGGACCGCCTCGACCTGGGAGCTCCAGCCCTGGCAGCTGCTGGTCGGCCTCGTGCCGTTGAGCGTGGTGGCGCTCGTCGTCGAGCAGGGGCGAGGCATCGCCTGGGACACGACGACGGTGCTGGTCCTGCTCTACAGCGGACCGCTGGCGACGGCGTTCGGGTTCTGGGCCATCCTCACGGTCACACGGGTCCTCGGTCCGCTCGCCGCGGGCGTGGGCTTCCTCGCGGTCCCGGTGGTCGGCCTCATCACCGGCTGGCTGGTGCTCGGAGAGCGGCTCGGGGCGATCGACGCCGCTGCCAGCGCGTTGGTGCTCGTCGGCATCGCCGCGACGTCGCTCGGCGAGGACGCCGTACCCTCGGACGCCGCGGGAGCGACGCACCCGTGATGGGTGGCAGATGACCGATCAGGACGGCCCCGGACCCCGGGACACCCCGCACGGCGTGGTCCCGAGGCCCCGACGGCGCCGCCGGACGCTCGTCGTGGTCCCGCTCCTCGCGCTCCTCGCCTACGGCGGGGTCGCGGCCCTCGCCTCCGTGCGCGCATCGGCGCCCGACCCGACCGCGACCGACGACGCACCGGTCGTCGGGGCGCGCACCGAACGTCTGGCGGTCGAGGTGGCGGCCGGTCCCGAGGTCGCCGCACGCGTCGTCCTCGATGCGCTGCTCGTCGTCCCCGACGGCGTCGACGCCGATCGGCCCGCCCCCGCGGTGATCCTCCTGCACGGCTTCGCGAGCGACCGCCGCTCGCAGGACGCTCGGGCGGCCGACCTCGCGGCGGACGGGTACGTGGTGCTCGTCCCGAGCGCTCGCGGCTTCGGCGACTCGGGCGGGACGATCTCGCTGGCCGATCCCGACCGCGAGGGTCGCGACGTCGTCGCCCTGATCGACCTGCTCGCGACCCGATCGGAGGTCGTCCGGGACGGCCCCGGCGATCCGCGCCTGGCCCTGATCGGGACGTCCTACGGTGGCGGCATCGCCCTCGTGGCGGCAGCGCTCGACCCGCGCGTCGATGCCCTGGTCGCCATCGCCGCGTGGCACGACCTCGCAGAGTCGCTCGCCCCCGACGGTGCCGGACCGGCGGGTCGGGGACCGCTCAAGGTCGGCTGGACGAGCCGGCTCTTCAGCGCCCGCACGGTCCTCGCCACGGGGGACGGCCTCGGTGCCGCCGCCGGAGTGGCCGCGCCGGCGGGCCATGACCCTCGTGACGACGTCGGCCTGGCCCGCTGCGGCCGCTTCTCCCCCGAGGTCTGTGCGCTCGCGGAGCGGGCCGCGGTCGACGGTGCCCTGGACGTGGAGGCGCGTCGGTCCCTCGCGCGCGCCTCGATCTCGCACCTGGGCGCTCCCCGGGCCCCGACCCTGCTCGTGCACGGGCGCGGCGACACGCTGTTCCCGGTCGGCCAGGCGTTCGCCAACGCCCGCGCGCTGACCGCGGCCGGGACCCCGGTCCGTCTGCGGCTGATCGCCGGCGGCCACGGGGCGACGGGCCCCGCGGCGGCATCGGGCGGCATCGCCGGCGAGGTGGACGCCTGGCTCGCCGGCTGGCTCCGCGGCGACGGGGTCGCGCCTCCCGCGAACTCCGCGGACACCGGCGGGGCGGCAGCACCCCCGAGCGGGGTCGCCGTGCACGATGCGGCCGGCCGGGCGGGCACGCTCCCGCTGCCACCGCTCGTCGTCGAGCGCGTGCTCGCACCTGCCTCCGACGGGAGTCTCGGCGAACCCGCGGAGGTGCCCGGCGGGGTCGCGGCGGTGGCGCTGGTCGCGCCGGCCGGGGGCCAGCCGGCAGCGCTCACGACGCTGCCCGGCATCGGGGCGATCGACGGGCTCGGACTCCTGGGCGCCGGCGACGTCGCGGGGCAGCACGTCGCGTTCACGTCGGCGCCGCTCGAGGACGACGTGCTGCTGGCCGGCACGGCCGACCTCGAGCTCGGCGTCGCCGCGTCGACCGGCGCCGCACGGCTGTTCGTCCGGCTGACCGAGGTGGATCCCGGCGCGCGCACGGAGCTGATCGCGGCGCAGGTCGTGCCGGTGGACCTGCGAGCGGTCTCGGTCGACCCCGACGCGCCGACGCGCGTGCGCATCTCGATGCCCGAGTCGGTGCATCTCATCGACCGGGGCAACCGACTCCGGCTGACCGTCGCGACGACCGACCAGGCGTTCGAGAACCTGCGCGCTCCCGACGTCGTGCTCGTCGATCTGCGCGACGCTCGCCTGACGCTGCGGTCCGCGTCGAGCGCGAACGACGTGGTCGCGAGCCGGCCCGTCCTCGACCTCGTGCGCGACGCACCCGTGGTGGCCGGCGTCGCGCTCGCCGCGGTCGCCGTCCCGGCGCTCGTCGGTGCGGTGGCTCGGCTCCGCGGTCGTCGACGCCCGCCGCTCGCGCCGCGAGCCGAGCGCCTCGCCCTCGCCGCCGGCGGACCGCCTCCGGTGGTCGTGCGCGGGCTCGAGAAGCGCTACCCGGACGGCACGCGCGCGGTCGACGGGCTCGACCTCACCGTCGAGGCCGGTCAGGTCGTCGGGCTGCTCGGTCCCAACGGGGCCGGCAAGACCACGACGCTGCGCATGCTGCTCGGCCTCGTCGCTCCGACGGCGGGGACCATCGAGCTGTTCGGCCAGCGCGTGCGACCGGGCCATCCCGTCCTCGAACGCGTCGGGTCGCTCGTCGAGGGCCCAGGGCTCTCCCCGGACCTCTCCGGTCGCGACAACCTGGAGCTCCACTGGCGCGCGGGAGGTCGTCCGCTCGTCGAGGCGGAGCTCGACTGGGCGCTGGCGGTCGCCGATCTGGGTGAGGACGTCGACCGCCCCGTGCGCTCCTACTCGCACGGCATGGCGCAGCGCCTCGCCATCGCGCAGGCGATGCTGGGTCGCCCGGAGCTCCTGGTCCTCGACGAACCGACCGACGGGCTCGACCCCGAGCAGATCCGTGCGATGCGGCGCCTGCTCGTGCGCCTCGGGGCCGAGGGCCACACGGTGCTGGTCTCGAGCCACCTCCTCGCCGAGGTCGAGCAGACCTGCACCCACGCGGTGGTCGTGCTCGGTGGGCGCGTCGTCGCCTCGGGACCCGTGAGCGAGCTCGGTGAGCGCGCCCGCACGCTCGTCGTCGAGGTCGATGACCGCGAACGCGCGAGGGACCTCGTGGTCGCGGCGCTCGGTCAGGACGCCGTCGCGCTGGAGGGGTCGGGCATCATCGTGACGCTCCCGGAGCCGGAGCGCGCCGCCGACGTCGTGTCCCTCCTCGTCGTTGCGGGGCTGCGGGTGTCGTCGGCCTCCCGCCGCGGCCGGCTCGAGGACGCGTTCCTGCAGCTCACCGCGCACGGCGTCGGCCTCGAGGCGAGCGTGCCGGCCGCCGACGGCTCGGGAGGTCGTGGCTGATGTGGATCGAGCTCGTCCGCCAGTCCCGCCGACGCCGGACCACGGTCGGTCTGGTCGGCATCGCCGCGGTCCCGGTGGTCCTCGCCGTCGCGTTCCTGCTCGCCGGGGCCGGTGGCGGGGATGGCGACGGTCGGGGCGGTGATCCGACCGGCCTGTTCTCGCTGGCGACCGCGTCGGGGCTGAACTTCGCACTGATGTCGACGGCGGCGACCGCGCCGTTCCTGCTGCTCTCGGTCGTGGCGCTGTTCGCGGGGGACACCGTCTCGAGCGAGGCCTCGGTCGGGAGCCTGCGCTCGCTGCTCACCCGGCCGGTCCCGCGCGGTCGCCTGCTCGGGCGCAAGTTCGCCGTCGCGGCCCTGCTCTCGACGCTCGCCGCGGCGCTGGTCCCCCTCAGTGGGCTCGTCGCCGGGACGATCGCCTACGGCTGGGGTCCGCTCGTCACGCCCTTCGGCGCGCTGCCCCCGGGCCAGGGGGCGCTGCGCCTCGCGGCGATCGCCGCCTACGTGGCGTGGTCATCCTCCTGGGTGCTGGCCGTCGCGTTCGCCCTGTCGACGACGACCGACACCTCGGTCGGTGCGGTCGCGGGCACCATCGTGCTCGTCATCATCGTGCAGATCCTCGATGCCATCACGGTGCTCGGGGACGTCCGGACGTTCCTCCCCGTCCACGAGGGGCTCGCGTGGCTCGGACTGCTCGCCGCCCCGCCCCGGTGGGCGGACCTGACGCGCGGCGTGCTCCTGCAGCTGCCCTACCTCGTGGCGGGCAGCGCCTTCGCATGGTGGTGGTTCGGTCGCAAGGACGTGCTCAGCTGACGGGGGAGCGGCCCGGCCACGACCCGGGTCGCCGACGCCATCCGTCGGCCGGGTCCACCCGACCGCTCAGCGCTCCCAGAGCTCGTCGACCAGCCGTGCCAGCGAGGCCGCGTCCGCTCCGCCGCCGACGAGCGCGGTGCGCCGCGCGTGGTCGACCCCGCCGGTCAGCGGCAGGAGCGGTGTGTCCCCGCGCTGCGTGACCGCACCACCGGCCTCGGTCACGAGCACGACCCCGGCGGCGACGTCCCAGACGTGGGGCACCCAGGCGACCGATGCCGACGCGGTGCCCTCGGCGACGAGCGCCAGGTCCAGCGCGACGGCGCCGAGCAGCCGCGGGTTGCAGGCGAGCCGTGAACCGGCGATGCGGCGGGCCGCGGTCGAGGTCAGGAGCACGGGGACGTGCGCGCGTGAGGGGTCGTCCCAGTCGACGTCGCTGCGCACCGCGACCCGCTGGCCGTCGCGGCGTGCGCCCCCGCCCGCGATCGCCGCCCAACGGCGCCCCATCGCGGGTGCGTCGACCACCCCGAGGACCGGCTCGCCCTCGCGGCACAGCGCGACGGAGGTCCCCCAGTGCGGCAGCCCGGAGATGAAGTTCGACGTCCCGTCGATCGGGTCGATGACCCAGGTCCAGGTCGCGCCCGACGAGGTCGTCGTGCGCTCCTCGCTGACGATCTCGTGCGTCGGGAAGGCCGCGAGGAGCCCCTCGGAGAGCCGACGGTCGGTCTCGTGGTCGAGCTCGGTCACGGGCGTCCCATCGCCCTTGAGCTCCATCGCGATGGTCCCGGCGACCGCGACGAGGTCCGGACCGATGGCGTCGAGCAGCTCGTGGACGGTGGCGAGCGCGCGCTCGAGCTCGGTCGAGGGCGGAGGGGTGGAGGGGTGGTCGGGCACGGCGAGCCTCGAACGGGAGCGTGGGGACGACCCTACTGCCGCGCACCGCTCGCCATGGGCCCCGGTGTCGGGCCCGGCATCGGGCACCACGGTGCTCACCGTCGACGCCGCAGCATCGGCCAGGATCAGGACGGACCCGGTCCGGTCAGGGTCGCGTTGGGAGCGTCCGGTGGCGCGACGCCCGGATCGGGTCCGGTGCCACGGAGGTGGTGGTCGAGGAACGCCCGGGTCCAGGCGCGGACCGCGGAGCGGGTCAGGCGCCCGGGCGTCGTCCCTTCGAGGCCGAGGGGCGCAGCGAGCGGGGAGAGCGCCGAGATCAGGGTGACGTCCCGGTGCAGCGCGCCGGCGAGCGCCACCCGCAGCTCGGGAGCGCCGGCGGCCACGGTCGCCGCGTGCAGGCGGGCGAGCACCGCCTCGTTGGGCTCACCGATCCAGTCCTCGGTGCGCAGGGAGAGCAGCGGGACCGCCAGCCCCTCGGCGAGCACCCGTTCCGGAGCGGGTTCGACCCACGGGTCGAACCCGACGACGGCGGCGCAGCGCGGCTCGTCGGCGCAGGCGGCGACCGCACCACCACCGCCGGTCGAGTGGCCGACGAGCGCCACACGGGTGGGCTCGATGTGGCCCTCGAGCAGGCCGACCGTCCCCGCACGGAGGACCCGCGGGTCCTCCGCCCCTGCCTCGAGCAGGTCGAGCAGGGTGACGAGGTCGGCCGCGTGGGTCGCGACGAGCGTGCGGCTCGCCCGCGCGTAGTCGTCGTCCGGGACGGTGCCGAACTCCGGCAGCATCTCGGGGTCGACCGCGGCGACGGTGCCGTCGGCGAGCACCGTCGCGAGGGCGCTGTAGGGGTGGTCGACCGCGGCGACGACGTAGCCGTGGCTCGCGAGCTCCTCGGCGAGGTCGACCTGGAGCCCGCGGAACCCCGTCCACCCGTGCGAGAGCACCACGAGCGGGTGCCGACCGGCCGCCGGGGTCGCGTCGGCGGTCGCGTTCGCCTCGATGAGCGCGAGGTGGTCGAGCGCGAAGGAGGGGAGGCCGAGCTCCCTCGCTCCGTCACGGGCGAACACGTCCGCCTCCGCCATCCACCGAGCGCGCTCGACGGGGGCGGCGGGGTCGGCCGGGTACCACAGCTGCACGACGAACTCGCGCGGCCCGCCCGGGGTCGGTCCCTGGCGTTCGGTGCGGTCGGGGTCGACGAGCCAGGCGGTCGTCGTCCCCACGCGCTGTGGCCCGGAGGGCGGCGGGAGCACCTCGACGGGCAGCGTCCAGCCCACCGCGCCGCCGAGCAGTGCCGCCAGGGCCGCCAGGGCCGCCACCGCACGGGGCGTCCGCGAGGCACCGCGGCCGGCCGCTCGGGCGAGGAGGAGCGCGACCGCTCCGGCCGCCGCGACCTGTGCCGGCAGCAGCTGCCAGCGCGTCCCCTCGATCGACGCCTGCAGCCCGACGGCGAGCGCGACCGCGCCGGCGAGCAGCAGCGCTGCGGTGGGCGAGAGCCCTCGGTGGATCCGGTCGCGGATCCCGGGTGCGTCCGAGCCGGGGCGCCCCGGGGCCGTGCGACCCAGCGCGACCGCCGCGCCGAGCACGAGGCCGACGACGACCCATTCGAGCGGCCGCATCCCTGCTCCTAGGCTCCGCCGGACGCCGCCCCGGTCCGGGGCGGCCGCGACCGGGAGGGTGCCACATGCGCATCGCGCTCGTGACCGGCCGGTCCGACGTCGCCCATCAGGAGGAGACCGACCGCCCCCTGGTCGAGGCGCTCCAGCGCGCGGGCGTCGACGTCGTCGAGCCCGACTGGCGCGACGACGACGTCGAGTGGGCGGACCTCGACCTCGCGGTCGTTCGGACGACGTGGGACTACACCGGCCATCGCGACGCCTTCGTGCAGTGGGCGCAGCGCGTCGCCGCCCGGACCCGCCTCGTCAACGATGCCGACGTGCTGCGCTGGAACACGCACAAGTCCTACCTCCTCGAGCTCGAGGAGCGCGGCGCGCCGGTGATCCCGACGGCGTGGATGGCTCGGGGTGACGGTGTGGACCTCGCGGCACTGCTCGCGGCCCGCGGCTGGACGCGTGCGGTGGTCAAGCCGGCCGTCGCGAGCGGCTCCGATGGGCTCGTCCGCGTCGAGGAGGACGACGCGTCGCGCAGCGCGGCCCAGGGACACCTGGAGGCGCTGCTCCTGGAGGGCGACGCGATGGTCCAGCCCTACCTCCCTGCGATCGAGTCGGACGGTGAGCTCTCGGTCGTCGTCCTCGATGGGGAGGTCAGCCACGCGGTCCGCAAGCGACCGCGCCCCGGCGAGTTCCGCATCCAGGAGCAGCACGGCGGGCGCTACGCGCGGGAGGAGGTCCCGAGGGCGGTCGGCGACCTCGCTCGTTGGATCGTGGCCGCGACGGGGGTGAGGCCACTGATCGCGCGCGTCGACCTCGTCGCCGGGGACGACGGCACACCGCAGCTCGTCGAGCTCGAGCTGACCGAGCCCGACCTCTACCTCACGCTCGCACCGGACGCGGCCGAGCGGCTCGCGGGCCTGCTCGTGGCGCGGGCCCTACCCTCGCGCTGAACGGGCCCGACCGTCGGCGGGCTCGGCGGTCGGACACCGTCGAGTCGCGTCGGGCCGGCATCGAGGAAGGGAGGCGCATGGACGTCGCCATCACCGGCGCGACCGGCCTGATCGGTCGCATGCTCGCTGCCTCGCTCGAGGCGGACGGGCACCGTGTCCGTCGGGTCGTCCGTCGCGCTCCCGTCGGACCCGACGAGGTCCGCTGGGACCCGGCCGCCGGCACGATCGACGCGGCCGGGCTC
>JBEAQO010000144.1:0-2873 GCA_041163825.1 Actinomycetota bacterium
TGCTCGTACGGCTCTCGCGCGCCTCGCGCAAGCGCTGGCCGGCCGATGAGCTCCCGGACGAGCGGCGTCAGCCCGCGCTGCTGCCGGTCCTGCCGACGTGAGCACGCCCCTCCCCCGGCCCGAGGGCGACCCGGGGCCCGAGGTCCTCGCCCGCCTGCTCCCGCGGGCGCTGCACCGCGCCGAGGAGGCGCGCTCCCTCTCCCGTGACGAGGCCGCCGCGCTCCTGACCGCTCGCGATGCGGACCTCGAGCGCCTCCTGACCGTCGCCGCCCGGACCCGTGATGCAGCACCCTGGTACCGCGATGGCGCCGTCGGTCGCGCGCCCGACGGTCGGCCCCGGGTCACCTACTCGCGCAAGGTGTTCGTGCCGCTGACCCACCTGTGCCGGGACGCCTGCGGGTACTGCACCTTCGCGCACCCACCACGCGCGGACTCCCCGGCGTTCCTGTCCCCCGAACAGGTCCTCGACATCGCGCGTGCCGGTGCGGCCGCCGGATGCACCGAAGCGCTGTTCACGCTCGGTGAGCGCCCCGAGCTCCGCTACCCCGCCGCCCGCGACTGGCTCGAGTCGCGCGGCTACGCCTCGACGCTCGAGTACCTCAGAGCGGCCGCGATCCTCGTCATCGAGGAGACGGGGCTCCTCCCGCATCTCAACCCGGGAGTGCTGACCTGGCAGGAACTGGCGACCCTCAAGCCGGCCGCCGCCTCCATGGGCACGATGCTCGAGTCGGTCTCGACGCGGCTGATGGTCCGCGGGGGACCGCACCACCATGCGCCCGACAAGGACCCGGCCCTCCGGCTCGCCACGCTCGAGGACGCGGGCCGTCTGGCGGTGCCGTTCACCTCGGGGCTGCTGATCGGGATCGGCGAGACCCTCGCGGAGCGCGTCGACACCCTGCTCGCGCTGCGTGACTCGCACCGACGCTACGGGCACCTCCAGGAGGTCATCGTCCAGAACTTCCGGGCGAAGGCCGGGACCGCGATGGCGGGCCATCCCGAGCCCGAGCTCGACGACCTCGTGGCGACGCTCGCCACCGCGCGGATCCTGCTCGGTCCGACCGTCCACCTCCAAGCGCCGCCCAATCTCTCCCCGACGACCTTCCCGCGCCTGCTCGATGCGGGCATCGACGACTGGGGCGGGGTCTCCCCCGTGACCCCCGACCACGTCAACCCCGAGGCCCCGTGGCCGGCGATCGAGCGGCTGGCGACGGCCTCCGCCGAGCGCGGCTTCGTGCTCGCCCAGCGGTTGCCCGCCTACCCCGAGTACGTCCTCACGCCCGACCCGTGGCTCGCCGGACGCATGCGTGCCCCGGTCGCCGCCCTCGCCGGAGCGGACGGCCTCGCGCACCCCGAGGCCCGACCGACCGGCCTGCCATGGCAGGACCCGCCGCTGGTCGAGGTCGCGATGAGCTCCGCGATGGATGCGGTCGTCTCCGGCGACGAGGCCGGGGGCTCGGCCGCCGACGGGCGCAACGCCCGTTCCGCCCGGGCCGAGGACGCGGTGCATCGCGCGGTGTACGGCGATCTCGACGTCATCGCCGCGGGCGTGCTCGCGGCCAACGCGCCTCGACCGGAAGGACCGCCCCGGTCCAGGCTCCGCAGGGAGGTCACGGCAGCGCTCGCGCGCGCCGAACGCGGACACGGTCTCGACGAGGCGGACGCGCTCACGCTCCTCGGCGCGAGCGGGGTCGAGCTCGAGGCCCTCACCCGCGTGGCCGACGACGTGCGGGCGGCACGCGTCGGCGAGACGGTGACCTACGTCGTCAACCGCAACCTCAACTTCACGAACGTCTGCTACGTCGGCTGCCGCTTCTGCGCCTTCGCCCAGCGCCGCGACGATCCGGACGCCTACACGCTCTCGCTCGAGGAGATCGGCGATCGCGCGGCCGAGGCCTCGGCCGACGGCGCCACGGAGGTGTGCATCCAGGGCGGCATCCACCCCGACCTGCCCGGGGACCACTACTTCGCCGTGCTCGACGCCGTGCGCGCTCGTGCGCCTGACCTGCACATCCATGCCTTCAGCCCCATGGAGGTCGTCAACGGTGCGACCCGGCTCGGCATCGGCATCGAGGAGTGGCTCAGCGAGGCCAAGCGGCGTGGCCTCGGATCGATCCCCGGGACCGCGGCCGAGATCATCGATGACGAGGTCCGCTGGGTCCTGACCAAGGGCAAGCTCCCCGCCGCGGCGTGGATCGACGTGGTGACCACGGCGCACTCGCTCGGCATCCCCTCGACCGCGACGATGATGTACGGCCACGTCGACGAACCGCGCCACTGGGCCGCCCACCTCGTCCTCCTCAGGCGCCTGCAGGAGCGGACCGGTGGGTTCACCGAGTTCGTCCCGCTGCCCTTCGTCCACCAGCTCGCCCCGATCCACCTCGCGGGCATCGCCCGTCCCGGGTCGACCTGGGAGGAGGATCGACGCGTCCACGCCGTGGCGCGCCTCGTCCTCGCGGGGGCCATCGACCACGTCCAGGTCTCGTGGGTCAAGGTGGGCCTCACCCGCGCCGTCGACCTGCTGCAGGGCGGGTGCGACGACCTCGGCGGCACCCTGATGGAGGAGACCATCTCCCGCATGGCCGGGTCGCAGCATGGGGTGCGTCAGTCCCCCGAGGCGCTGGTCGCGACGGCGGCCGCGGCCGGCCGCCCGGCGGCGCAGCGCACCACCCGCTACCAGCACGTCCCGGACGACGCGGCCCCGCCCGCGACCGTCGGGGCCGCTGGGGCCGTCGCGGTCGCGGGCGGGGCCGCGGACTGAGCCCGAGGTGGCCGCGACGTGCGTCGCGACCCCACCTCGTCCGGACTCAGAACCAGGCCTTGCGCTCCACCTGGTAGAGCTGCACGAACTCGTCGTCCGACTTCGTCAGGTAGAT
>JBEAQO010000145.1:0-3288 GCA_041163825.1 Actinomycetota bacterium
TGACCTCGGCGCGCGATCCCGCTGGGTGGATCGGCTGGGTCGATGCGCCCTTCGATGCCGATCGGGTCGGGCCGGAGCTGACACGGCTGGTCGCCGAGCTCGACGCCGAGGGCGTCACCGATGCGGTGCTCGTCGGGATGGGGGGTTCCTCGCTCTACGCCGAGGTCCTCGAGCGTCTCATCGGCCCGGCGACGGGCGCACCCCGGCTCTGGATCCTCGACTCGACGGATCCCGCGGCGCTGCTGCGGCTCGAGCGGGAGCTGCCATGGAGCACGACCGTCGTCATCGCCGCGTCGAAGTCGGGCACGACCATCGAGGTGACGACGTTGCTCGAGCGCCTGCTCGAGCGCCTCACCGACGCCCATGGCGCGGCGGCCGGACGATGGGTCGTCGCCCTGACGGACCCGGGCTCGCCGCTCGCCGACCTCGCGGCGGCGCGCGGGTTCCGCGCGGTGGTACTGGGTCGCACGGACGTCGGGGGTCGGTACTCGGCGCTCACGGTCTTCGGGCTCCTGCCGGCCGCGCTGCTCGGGGTCGATCCGCTCACCCACGTCGACCCGGCGCGACGCCGGCTCGAGGTCCTGCGTGCCGCCACGGCGGGGGAGGAGCTCGAGGAGGTCGCGACCATCGCGGCCGTGCTCGCGGCGGCGGTGGGGACGGGCCGGGACAAGGTCGCGCTCGTGTCACCGCCCTCGTCCCGACCGATCGGACCGTGGCTCGAGCAGCTGATCGCCGAGTCCCTCGGCAAGGGCGGTCGTGGGCCGCTCCCGGTGCTCGACGAGGATCTCGATGCCGTCCGGGGCACCGATCGCGCCGTCATCGCGCTCGGGCGGGTCCGGGGTCTCGATGCCGCTCGCGCAGCGGGCATCCCCGTCCTCGTGCTCGACGCACCGACCGGTGGGACGCTCGCCGCGACGGTGCTCGCATGGGAGCTCGCGGTCGCGGCGGCGGGCGTCGCGCTCGGCGTGGATCCCTTCGACCAGCCTGACGTCGCGGCGGCCAAGGCGGCGACGGCGAGGGTGCTGGCGGCGGGCACGGACCTGGCTGCGCCGGGGGACGCGCGGGCACTCGTCGCGGGGCTCGGGGTCGGTGAGCACCTCGCGGTGCTCGCCTACGTCGATCCGCACGGGCCGACGGCTGCGGCCCTCGAGGGCGCCGTCCAGCGCCTCCGCGCCCGCGTGGACGCGGTCGTGACCCTCGGGATCGGCCCGCGCTACCTGCACTCGACGGGTCAGGCGCACAAGGGCGGCGCCCCGAGCGGACGGTTCCTGGTCGTCGTCGGCGACGATCCGGAGGACGTCGTCGTCCCCGGGCCGATCGGCTCGCTCTCTCGACTCAAGCGTGCCCAGGCGGCCGGGGACGCCGAGGCACTGGCGGCGCTCGGTCGACCGGTGGTCGTGACGACACCAGCGGCCGTGCTCGAGCTCGTCTGACTCCCACGGGCGCACGGGCGCACGGGCGCTGCGGGCCGGCGCTCCGAGCGCAGCGGTCCGTGGCCGGACGGAAGGGCGCGGTCGCCCGCCGATGACGCTCGGGGCCGCGATCAGGCGCGGGGCCGTGTCCGCACCGTCCCGAGCCCACCGTCGACCCCGAGCACCTGGCCCGTGACCCAGGACTGCGCCGGGTCGAGCAGCCAGGCGACGGCGCGCGCGACGTCCTCGCCGGTCCCGAGCCGGTCGAGGGCGTGCATGCGTCGGCTGGCCTCGGCCTGCGTCGGGTCGGCGACGAGCCGTTCGGTGAGCCCGGAGGCCACGAGCCCCGGAGCGACGGCATTGACGCGGATCCCTCGAGACCCGTACGTCGCGGCGGCCGAGCGCACGAGGCCCTCGACGCCGCCCTTGGCCGCGGCGATCGCCTCGTGGTTGGCGAGCCCGATGCGAACGGCGGCGGTCGAGGTGAGCACGATGGCGCCGCCCTCGCCGCGCATCGCCGGCACCGCGGCGCGCACGAGGGCGAACGCCGAGGTCAGGTTCGTCGCCAGGACCTCCGTCCAGTCCTCGGCGCTGGTGAGGTGCGCGGGCTTGAGCAGGAGCGACCCCACCAGCGAGGCCGCGGCATCGAGCCGCCCGTGCGTGGCGACCACGTCGTCGACGAGCGTCCCGACCGCGGCGATGTCGCGCGCGTCGACGACGTGGATGCTCGCCCGTCGACAGCCCGCCGCCAGCTCCGCGAGCCGTTCTGCGTCCCGCCCGGCGAGCGCCAGGGTCGCCCCAGCGGCATCGAGCGACCGGACCGTCGACCGACCGATCGTTCCGGTCGCGCCGACGATGAGGGCGACGCGCGTCCCGTCCTCGGTCCTCGGGTCCTCGCTCATGTGACCGGCTCCTCGTGCGTCGGTCGGCTCGGCGTCCTCGTCGAGCCTGCGTCGGATCCACCCGCGTCGCGCGTGCTGCGCAGCGGGGCGGTGCTCGGGTCCTGGCCCGCGTCGGCGACGAGGCGCCGCCAGAGCGCCTGCGTGGAGCCGTCCCCGGTCACGGTCCAGGGCACACGATGGGCCGTACGGACCCGACGGTCGTGCCAGAGCCGGCCCGTCGGCAGCAGCTCCCGCGGGGCGAGCGCGAGGTGGACGATCGTGTCGGCACCCTCGTCGGCGTCACGGAGCAGCGGCCCCATGAGGCGATGGAACCCCGGGAGCGAGCGCTCGAGACCGGGCGTCGCTGCCCAACCGGGGTGCACGCAGTGGAAGCCGATGCCGTGTCCACCGAAGCGTCGGTCCCACTCCTGCGTGAGCGCGACCTGCGCGCGCTTGGCGCGCGCGTAGGCGAGCGTCGGGGTGAAGTCGTCCGGGGACTCGATCCGGTCGACCTCGAGCCGTGTCGCGTACATGCCGCCCGAGGTGACGGTGACGACGCGGGCGTCCTTGCGCCGCGCCAGGTCGGGGAGCAGCCGGCTCGTCAGCAGGAAGGGGGCGAGGACGTGGACCTGGTAGGTGCGCTCGTGCCCGTCCGGCGTCTCGATGCGCTCCGGCTCCATGGCACCCGCGTTGTGTACGACCACGTCGACACCGCCGCCGTCGTGCAGTCGGTCGGCCAGCGAGCGCACGGTCCCGAGCACCGCGAGGTCGGCGGACTCGATCGTCAGGCGGGGCAGCACAGCCTCCCCCGGTTCGACTGCGACCGCCGCGGCGAGCGCCCGGCCCTTGTCGGCATCGCGCACGACGGCGACGACCTCGGCGCCGGCGGCGAGCAGGGCACGGGTCGTGGCCAGTCCCAGTCCGGAGTTGGCCCCGGTCACGAGGACCCGTCGACCGTCGCCGCGGTGCGGGCTCCAGTGCTCCAGGCGGGAGCG
>JBEAQO010000146.1:0-9794 GCA_041163825.1 Actinomycetota bacterium
TGAGCGTCGTCCGCTACGTCGGCATCTACGACGCGGACGGCGGGCTCGCCGGCGAGCTCCGCTACGTCGTCGGCCACCTGCTCGGGACGGCCGAGTGCGCGCTGTGCGACATCACCCACTCGCCGGTCCGGCGCAGGCCCGCGTGGGACCGCATGGTCGCGGCGCTCGGGCTGCCCTTCGAGCTCCGCCACCGCAACGAGCTCGACACGGCGCTGACCGCGGCGCTGCGCGGGGTCGCGCTCCCGACGGTCGTCGCCGAGCTCGCCGACGGGCGCATCGTCGAGGTCGTCGACCGGACGGCGCTCGCCGGCTGTGGCGGCTCGATCGAGCGCTTCGCCGAGGTCCTCGCCGCCCGCGCACCGCGCTAGCGTCGGTCGCATGGCCCTCCTCGACCGTGTGTCCACGCGGAGCCGCATCGCGGGACTCTCGGGCGACCTGTCCGGATCCGTCGCCGACCTCGGCATCTTCGTGCCGCTCGTCGCGGCGCTGGTGCTCGTCAACGGGCTCGCCCCCGGGCCGCTGCTGATCGTCGCGGGCCTGCTCGCGCTCGGCTCGGGCCTGTGGTTCCGCATCCCCTTCCCCGTGCAGCCGCTCAAGGCCCTGACCGCGCTCGCGGTCGCGCAGCGCCTCGCACCCGAGGCCATCCGTGCGGCCGGGCTGATGATCGGGCTCGTGCTCGTCGCGCTCACCCTGACCGGCACGGCCGATCGTCTCGCCCGTGCGTTCACCCGCCCGGTCATCCGCGCCCTGCAGCTCGCGGTCGGGAGCCTCCTCATCGTGTCGGCCTGGCGGCTCGCCGTCGCCCCGCCGGCCGTGTTCGTCGATCCACCCGCCCCGGCGACCACGGTCACGCTCGCGGCCGTCGTCGCGACCCTCGTCGCGATCGCGGTGTGGAGGCGCTGGTACGCGGCGGGCGCGGTCGTGCTCGCGCTCGGCGCGCTCGCGTCGTGGGTCGCGAGCCCACCGACCCTCGGGTCCATCGCGCTCACCGGCCTCGAACCGGCGCTGCCCCCGCTCGAGGTGTTCGCGAGCGCGTTCGTGCTCCTGGTCGTCCCGCAGCTGCCGCTGACCTACGGCAACGCGGTCGTCGGCATGGCCGACCTCGCGCGCGAGCGGTTCCCGGAGGCGACCCGCGTGCGACCCGGCTCGGTCGCGCTCTCCTGCGGGGTCGGCAACGTCGCCTCGGCGCTGCTCGGCGGCATGCCGATGTGCCATGGCTCGAGCGGCTTCTCCGCGCACGTGCGGCTGGGTGCCCGCACGGCACGCATGAACGTGCTCCTCGGCGGGACGTTCCTCGTGCTCGGCGTCGCACTGGCCGACCAGGTGCTCATCCTCTTCGGCCTGCTGCCGGTGTGGGCGCTCGCCGGGTTCCTCGCCTACGCGGGCCTGCGCCACGCGCTGCTGGTGCTCGACCTCCGGGGTGCGCCCCTCGTCGTCGCGATCGGCGCAGGTGCGCTCGGCGTCGTGACCGGCAACCTCGCGCTCACGACCGGGGTCGCCCTCGTGGCTGCGTGGGCACCGCGCATCGTCGAGCGGATGCGAGCCGGGCGCGCCGCCCGCACGGCCTGACGCGGCCGGTCCGCGCGTTCGCGCCCGTCCGGTCGAGCCGTTCCGCGTCAGGCCGTCGCGGCCCGTCGGCGCGCCCCTCGGGCCGCGAGGGCCCCGGCGGCGGCGAGGAGCAGCGGCATGGTCGCGACCGTTCCCGGCGTGGCACCGTCCCGGCCGGAGGGCACGCCCGTCGGGACCGGCGATCCCGACACCGTCACCGACGTCGAGTTGTCGTCATCCGGCAGCGCCACCGTCAGCACCGTGCCCGGGGCCACGTTCGGCGCCCGGAACGTGAAGGTCGCTCGCCCCCGAACGTCCGTCACCACCGTGCCGGTCGCGAAGGTCGGGTTGAAGGACGCCCGCCAGCGGACCGAGTCGCCCGCGTCGGGTCCCTCGATCCAGCACCGCACCACCTCACCCGGGCGGACCGGGTCGGGCAAGCACGAGATCGCGATCCCATCGAAGGGCCGCGACCCCGAAGGCGGGCCCGACTCGGTCGGACATCCGCCCGAGGCCGTGTCGACCGCGACGTCACCATCGATCGTCCACGAGGACGTCCCGATCAGTGCGCTGCGCGCGACCGCGCCCGCGGGCGAGTACTCGATCCCGAGCGCACCGAGAGAACGACCGGTCGGTGGGGGGCCATCGACCCATCCGATGAGGGTCGCGTCGTAGCACGAGGACGACATCCCCGATTCATCGAACATGCCCTCCAGTTCGACGGACCCATTGAGGGGCCACGACCCGAGGTCCTGATCGAACGACGTGGCACCAGAGAACATGTAGAGCGCTTCGAGGAGGGAGGCGGTGTTCCAACCCCCGATGTCCTGATTGAAGGCGGTGGCGTCCAGGAACATGTTCGCCATGTACTCGACGCTCGACACGTCCCATGCGCCGATCGGCTGATCGAACGACGATGCTCCACGGAACATGCTCTCCATCTCCAAGAGGCTCGACACGTCCCAAGCGCCGATCGGCTGATCGAACGACGATGCTCCACGGAACATGCTGTTCATGAAGAGCACGCTCGACACGTCCCATGCGCCGATCGGCTGGTTGAACGACGCGGCGTCCTCGAACATGGCGGACATGGTCTCCACCGATCCCACGTCCCAGGCGCCGATCGGCTGGTTGAACGGGGTGTCCTCGAACATGTCGTTCATGTCCCTCACGCTCGCGACGTTCCAGCCCCCGATCGCCGCGTTGAAGGAGCTGGCATCCTTGAACATGTCCCCCATTTCGACGAAACGGCTCGTGTTCCACCCGGCGATGCCGATCCCCGTGAACGCCGAGGCGCCCTCGAACATGTTGTCGGCGGAGATCTCGGCGGTCAGGGCGGTGCCGAAGACCCAACCGGTGACGTCGCCATCGAAGGACGTGGCGTCCTCGAACATGTCGTCGAAGTCCACGCCACTGGAGACGTCCCAGCCAGCGAGGCTCTGGTCGAAGGACTCCGCGTCCTCGAACATGTTCTGGAAGTCCGTCACGGCGGAGACGTCCCAGGACCGGACGTCGCCGTCGTCGAATCGCGTGGCGAAGTAGAACGCGAACCCGAGGTCGGTCACGCTCCCCGGGAGGGAGTCCGGGACGTCCTCGAGGTGCCAGTGGTTGGTGAAGGCGTTGCGAAGGCTCGTGATCCCGAGGTCCCCGAAGCCGACCACCCTCGTGAGTCGACCGATCGCCGGATCCTCGAACGCCTCGTTAGCTCCGAGGTTGCCGAGTGAGACGGCGCCAGCCGTGCCACCCTCGTGGACGCCATAGACGGTCAACCACGGTCCGCTGTCGCTCCCACCCTCATCGGCGTAGAGCGGACAGATGCGGACGGTGTAGGTCCCTGCGGTCGCGTACGTGTGCGCCCTCGCCCCGGCGCTGGTGAAGTCGTCGAAGGAGGGGGCCCCGATCACCCCATCGCCCCAGTCGACGCGGACCCTGACGGTCTCCCCGGCGTCGAGGACGCCGTCGCCCAGGATGACGTACCCGAAGTCGCCGTCGTCGGGGATCACGAACTCCAGCACCATCGCATCGGTCGTGAACTCGTCGCACGTCGTGACCAGTGGACCGCCGGCGGCCGCGGGACGGGGCGCGACGAGGAGCGCGACGGATGCCGCGAGCAGGCCGACCACGGCGAAGCGACCGGCTCCACGACGCCCCCTGAGGGACAGCGGTGCGGATCGGTGCGGCACGGACGTCGACGTCATCCTCGGACTCCCCCGGCACATCATCGGCCGTGATCTGCTCGGCGCGTCTGCGCATCGTGAGCGCGAACCCGCGACCTCGTCGGACCGGCCCGGATCCCACCGTCGACCTCGTTCGTCGACAACGCTCGGACCGGGCCGAGCTTGCCTACAAACCTAGCACCCCGTGCGCTCGGGCTGCTGCTGGTCTCGCAGCGGCTTCCCGGGGGTCCCTAGCGTCATCCTGGGGTACTGCCCGACGATGGCCCCGTGGGCCGACTGGCCGCGACGAGGACGACCATGCTCGGTGAGCGCTTCGAGGTGGTGCTCGCCGCCGCGCGTGACGGCGACGAGGCCGCCTGGGCCGCCCTCTACGACGAGCTCGCCGGGCCGATGCTCGGGTGGCTGCGCGGCCGCGGCGTGCCCGACCCCGAGGACGTCCTCGGCGAGGCCCTCCTCGGCATCGCCCGCGACCTGCCCCGCTTCACCGGCGACGAGGCAGGCTTCCGTTCCTGGGCCTTCACGATCGCCCACCGCCGCGGTGTCGACGCCGTCCGCGCACGCGCACGCCGGCCCGTCGCACCGCTCGAGCACGACCGGCTCGTGCCGCTCGCCGAAGCGCTCGATGCCGGGCCCGACGAGCTCGCGGCCGCGGTCGCACGGCTCGACGACGCTGCGCTCGTGACCGCGCTCCTCGATCATCTGACCGACGAGCAGCGCGAGGTGCTGGTCCTGCGCTTCGCGTCCGACCTCGACACGGCGAGCGTCGGAGGCCTCACGGGCCGGCCGCGTGGTCCCCCGACGGGCTCGTCACCGAGGGCACCGACGGCGCCTCGCTCGTCGTCGGCCCGACCGGGGAGTGGTCGTACTCCGGGCCCGTCGATGACGCCCTCGGCGCCGCGCCGGCGGTCCCCGAGGCCGTCACGCCCCGCGCGGAGGCGGAGGCGCGCGCCCTCGCGCTCCTCGCCGAGCTCGGGCTCGACGGGGCGCGCCCGGTGCGCGCCGACGTGGGCGGAGCGGGCGTCGTCGTGGACGTGGCGGTGCCGATCGCCGGTGCGCCCGACGGCTACGGCCTGCCCGCCGGCACGTTCCACGACGCGAGCGGTCGGCTGACGTACGCCTTCGGCACGCTCGGGCGCCCCGAGCGCGTCGGCACCTACCGCACGGTCGGGCTCGACGTCGCCGCGGCGCGCCTGCGGACCCTGCTCGTCGGCGCCCCCGGTGCCGTCCCCGACCCCGCCCCCACGGCCCCGTCCGGCTCGACGAGCGGGGCGGCGCCCGGCACCTCGAACGGGGCCCCGCCCGACGGCATCGTCGTGCGCCTCGTCGCGGTCGAGCTCGTCGGTGCGCTCGCGTTCGGCCTCGACGGCGAGGCGCTCCTCGTCCCGCACTACCGCTTCACGGCGGAGGACGGCACGACCCACGACGTGCTGGCGGTCGACGAGCGCCACCTCGACGGTTGATCCCGACCGACCGCCGGGTTCGGTCTCCCGAACGCACGGGGCGGGCGCGCCAGGCCCTGTCGTAGGGTGTCCGGGTCGTGTGCGGGGACCGACCGACGAGCACGGTCCCGCGGACCGACGCATCGTGGCCCGCCGCCCCCCCGTCGGCGGGCCACGACCGTTCCCGGGACCTGCGACCCACGGACGCGCGCCCTCCGGCCCGCCTCCGGTCGCGCCCCATCGCGTACCGTGCTGGTGACGGCCAGCGCACCGACCGGGGCGCGACCGCGACGAGGGGGACGAGCATGGCACGCACGGTGGTGGTGACGGGCGCGGCGTCGGGCATCGGCGCGGCGACGAGAGCGCGGCTCGAGCGCGACGGGGTGCGGGTGATCGGGGTCGACCTCGCGGGCAGCGACGTCGACGCCGACCTCGCGACGCCCTCGGGACGCGCGGCGATGGTCGAGGCCGTGCGCGCGGCGAGCGGCGGGACGATCGACGGCATCGTCGCGAACGCCGGCAGCGCCGCCCAGTCCTCGAGCACGGTGCGCATCAACTTCTTCGGCGCGGTCGCGACCCTCGAGGGGCTGCGGCCCCTGCTCGGCGGCAGCGACGCCCCGCGCGCGGTCATCACCTCGTCGATGGCGTCGTTCCAGGCCTTCGACGAGGGGCTGGTCGAGGCCTGCCTCGCCGGCGACGAGGAGGCCGCCGTGGCCGCCGCCGAGGCCGTCATCTCGCGCGGCGAGGAGCACCTCATCTACTCGTCGACCAAGAACGCCATCAACCGCTGGATGCGCACGGTCGCCCCGAGCACGGACTGGGCCGGTGCGGGCATCCCGCTCAACGCCGTCGGCCCCGGCGTCATCGTCACCCCGATGACCGCGGGCTTCCTCGCCACCGAGGAGGGCCGCGACATGCTCGCGCAGATGGTGCCGATGCCGCTCGGCGGCAACGGCAGCGCCGAGGAGGTCGCGGAGCTCCTGACGTGGCTCGTCGGTCCGGCGAACTCGATGACGACCGGCCAGGTCGTCTTCATCGACGGCGGTGCCGACGCCGTGCTGCGCGGACCGACCGCGTTCTGAACGCGCAGCGGCCGGCCGACCCGACGGCGAACGGCGCCGGCGGGAGCGGTCGGCCGAGCGACGGCGCGGCGTGAGCGCCTACGTCGCCGGCCTGGCGGCCGGGCTCGCGCTCATCGTCGCCATCGGGGCGCAGAACGCGTTCGTGCTGCGCCAGGGCCTCGCGCGCGAGCACGTCGGCCTCGTCGTCGCGATCTGCGCGGTGTCCGACGCGCTGCTGATCGTGCTCGGGGTCGGCGGGGTCGGGGCGTCGCTGCAGGCCGCACCCGTCCTGCTCGAGGTCGTGCGCTGGGTGGGAGTCGCGTACCTCGGTGCGAACGCGGTGCTCGCGCTGCGCCGAGCCCTTCGCCCTCGCACGCTGGAGGTCGACGGGAGCGCGCTTCGCTCGCGGCGCTCGGTCGCGCTCGCCGCGCTCGGCTTCACCTACCTGAACCCCCACGTCTACCTCGACACCGTGCTCCTGCTCGGCGCCATCGGCACCGGCTTCGGCGCCCAGCGCTGGGTGTTCGCAGCCGGCGCCGCGACCGGCAGCGTGCTCTGGTTCGGCGGGCTCGGCCTCGGGGCCCGCGCCGCGTCGCGCGCGATGGCCCGCCCGTCGACCTGGCGGGCGCTCGACCTCGCCATCGCCGCCGTGATGCTCGCGATCGCCGTCGGGCTCGCCCGCACGGACCTCGGGGGACCGCTCGCCCTCGGCTGATCCCCGCACCCGTCCGCGTCGCGGGCCTGACCGGGCGCGTCCCTGACGGCGTCGGTCAGCGGCGGCGGTAGGGGCCGGGGCGCAGGCGCGCCAGCGCCATGCGCCGGCCCTCGGACGAGAGCTCCGGGTGCGCCTCGACGAAGGCGCCGACCCGCTCCGGCTCGGCGACCGAGAGCTCCCGCAGCAGCCAGCCCGGCCCGGTGTGGGCGAAGCGGTCGGACGAGGTGAGGTTGCGCGCGCAGGCGTCGAGCAGCAGGTCCGTGAAGCCCGCGAAGTTCGCCTCGCCGCGCGCTGCGACCCCGACGAAGGCGACGAGCGCCGCGCGGCGCTGCCACAGCGAGGCCGTGCGGCTCCAGCCGGCGATGGTGACGGCCCGCGCCTCGAGCACCTCGTCGGCGCCGCCGGTCACGAACGCGTGCAGCGCCTTGGTCGCCGTCCAGTCGCACACGTTCCAGTCCGCGATCGCGCCCGACTCGAACGGGCGGGCGAGCAGGTCACCGTCGCGCGCGCGCAGGCGAGGGGCGAGGTGCTCGGCCACGAGCAGGGCCCCGGCGAGCTTGTCCTCGCTCGTCGGCTGGGCGAACCAGGCGAGGGCCACCGCGAGCTGCTCGTCGAGCTCGAGGGCATCGATCCCCTCGCGCCACAGCGCTCGCACGGCCCGGCGCGTGCCACGCATCGGCACCCCGCGGAAGGCCGCGGTGCCCTTGAGGTAGGACTCCCACCACTCACGCGTGGCCGGGTCCGCCGCCGCCTCGAGGCGCGCCGCGAGCGCCTCGCTCCAGTCGACCACCGAGCTCCCGTCCTCCCCCGGACCCCGACCGCGGACCGCGACGCGCGACGGCGCTCAGTCCCCCGACAGCAGCGCCGACCACACGGTCGCGTCCGCCCGCCCGGAGCGCCGGACACGCAGCGAGCGCTGGAGGCGCTTGACCTCCGCGACCGTGGCGCGACCGTAGACGGCGGGGACGGGTCCGGGGTCGAAGCCGGGCGAACGCGCCGCGAGCAGGGCGTTGAGCAGGGCGACGTCCGCACCGCAGTCACCGCGCCGCAGGGTCGGTGGCGCCGACTCGACCGGGGGACGCTCGCTCGGCACCGTCGGGGTCGGCCAGAGCGCCTCCCAGACACAGCGATCCGCCCCACCCGAGCGCGGCAGCCCGGCAGCGCGCTGGAGCGACCTGACCTGCCGTTCGGTGCGGGGCCCGAAGACCCCCGGACCGCTCGAGACGTCGAACGACGGGTCGCGCTCGGCGAGCAGGAGCTGGAGCGCGAGCACCTCGGCGCCGCGATCGCCGCGCCGCAGCGTGGGCATGCCGCTGGGACCCTCGGGCGACAGCGGCGCCGGCTCGAGCGGAGGTTCGGTCGGCGGATCGATCGGCGGATCGACCGGCGGCGGCCCGGCGAAGCGCCGGAGCTCCGCGGTCAACGCCGCGACGCGATCGCCGTAGGTGCTCGACGGCGCCCAGCGCGCGCCGAGCTCCTCGACCGTCCGCACCGACCCGGCCCAGCTCAAGCGTCGGACCGTGTGGTAGCGCCCGTGCGGAGTGCCGACCGGAGCGAGGCCGGTGTAGGCCGCGAGGTGGTTGGTGTGCGCGCGGGCACCGTCGGCCCAGTCGGCGAAGCGCTCGTGCGCGTCCGGGTCGGTGTTCGCCCCCCCCGCCGCGGTCTTGATGCCGGCGGTGTTGTGGTGCGTCGGAGGGACCACGCCACCGAACCGGCCCCAACCGGTCTCGTGCGCCGACTGGGCGACGAGGATGGCGGGGTCGATGGCGCGGCCGCCGTTGGCGCTGGCCTGCGCGCTCGACGCCGCGAAGAGCGCCGGGACGATCTCGTCGACGAACCGGGCATGCGCGCCCTTCGAGCGCGCGAACGCCTGGGCCCCGGCGAGCGTCACGCTCGGTGAGGCGACCAGTGGCATCCCGGTCGTGGCCATCGCCGGTGCGGCCGGGAGCGACGCGGTCAGCAGCAGCGCGGCGATCAGGAGCGCACGGACGCGGGACGGCACGGGCGGACCTCCGGCAGGTCGGGGCGGGCGGGGCGGGCGGTCGGGGCGGACCCTCCCGGGGCACCGTAACCGGCGCCCCGAGCGGGGACCCCGACCGTACGGACCGGGCGTCCGCAGCCGTGCCCCGACCCCTACCGTGCCGGCCGACGGGCCCGGAGGGCCCGCAGGAGCCCGGAGCCGAGCGATCGTGGGGAACGTCCCGACCGGCCCGAACGGGCCCGACGCCGCCCCGATGCGGCTCCCGCCCCCGCCCGCCCCGGCGACCGACGGCCCCGCCGACCCCGCCGCGCTCGCCTGGGTGACCGACCACCTCGGCGACCTCCTCGACCGTCCGGTTCTCGGCAGCGCGCGCTTCCGAGGCGGCCAGCGCGCCGCGGACGCGGCGCTCACCGCGACCGACCTCGCCGGTTACGCCGCCACGCGCAACGAGGTCGCGCCCGTCGAGCGGCGCGGCGCGACCGGACTCTCGCCGTGGGTCCGCCACGGGCTCCTCGACCTGCCACGGCTGTGGCGCTTCGCGACCGAGGCGCCGGCGCGCGACCGTGACCGGTTCCGCGACGAGCTGCTGTGGCAGGAGTACGCACGGCACCTGCGCGCACGCCTCGGCGAGCGCACCGGCGACGCCCTGCGCTTCGCCCCCGAGGGGGCCGGCGGACGACGCGCCTCCGAGGACCCGACCGGGCTCGTCATCGGATCGACGTCCGACGATGACCCGTGGACGCGCGCCCGCGCGGACGGCATGCGCTGCGTCATCGAGGCGCTCGACGAGCTCGCGCGCGATGGCTGGCTCGTGAACCAGACCCGGATGTGGCTCGCGTCGCACTGGGCCGTGCGCGAGGGCATCGACTGGCG
>JBEAQO010000147.1:0-2792 GCA_041163825.1 Actinomycetota bacterium
CTGCTGCAGCACGCGGTCGCCGTCGGCGTGGGCCTCGCCGCGCTCATCGTGGTCACACAGCCCATCTCCGGCGCGCACCTGAACCCGCTGATCACTGCCGCCGCGTGGTGGAGCGGAGCGCTCCGCGGCCCGGTCGCCCTCGCGACGGTCGGGGCGCAGGCGGTGGGCGCGTCCCTGGGCGCCGTCGTCGCCGCCGTCTCGTTCGGCGACGCGCCGATCGCGATCTCGACGGTGGCGCGCGGTGGTGCAGGGGTGCTCGTCGGGGAGGCCGTCGCGACCCTCGGGCTCGTCCTCGTGATCGTCGGGCTCGTCCGGTCCGGACGCTCGAGCGCGATCCCGGTGGCCGCCGGCGCATGGGTCACGGCCGCCATCCTCGCGACGTCCTCGACGGGGTTCGCGAACCCGGCGGTCACCCTCGCTCGGGCGCTGACCGCGACCGCGACGGGCATCGCGCCAGCTTCGCTCCCGGGGTTCCTCGGCGCCCAGGTCGTCGCGCTCGTCCTCGCCACGGCCCTGCTCGCGGTGCTGCACCCCACGGACCCGGCGAACGCCGGCGCCGTCGACCCCGACCGAACGAACCCGGAGGCTCGAGCATGACCCCGACGGACGACGTCCCGACCGTGCTGTTCCTCTGCGTCCACAACGCCGGGCGCTCCCAGATGGCCGCAGGCTGGCTCGCCCACCTCGCGGGCGAGCGGGTCCGGGTGCGCTCGGGGGGCTCGGCGCCCGCCGATGCCGTGAACCCCGCAGCCGTCGCGGCGATGGCCGAGGTCGGCATCGACATCGCGGACGCGACACCGAGGCCGTGGACCGACGCGACCCTCGAGGTCGCCGACGTCATCGTCACCATGGGCTGTGGGGACACCTGCCCGGTGCTGCCCGGCAAGCGCTACCTCGACTGGGAGCTCGAGGACCCGGCCGGCCGGGACGTCGCCGGCGTCCGTCCGGTCCGCGACGAGATCGAGCGTCGCGTCCGGGACCTCCTCGCCGACCTCGGTGTCGGGATCGGTGGGGACGAGGAGGCCGACGGGGCGGCCTGAGCCGAGCCCGCCGGCGCCGCCGACCGCTCCGCGGCCGCGCCGCCGCGGGTCCGAGTCCCGATCGATGCCCTCCGGCAGGGTCGCTGCTAGCATCCGTCGGGACGCGGGGGCGTTCGGAGGTCCTGGCGTTCGGAGGTCCTCCGGTGTTCCCGCATCCCGTTCGTCGTCCGTCCGGTGCTCCGGCGGCCCTCGCGCTCGCGGTCGGGTTCGTCGCCCTCCTCTCGCCCGCTCCGGCGGCGGCCTCCCTCTCCTGCGTCGTCGCGATCCCCTTCCTGGCCGCGGGGGCCTCGACGACCGTGGCGGGCATCGCGATCACCGCGACGGAGAACAGCGGGGTCCAGGGCGATACCTCCGACACCTACCTGCACCAGAGCAACGCGCGCATCCGGACCGTCCTCACGTTCAGCCCCGGCATCGAGACGCTGCGGGTCGTGACGCGCAACCATGCCGACGCCGCAGGGTTCGAGCGCTACACCTTCGCGGGGTCGGACGGCAGCGGGACGGTCCTCACGGACTCCATCGAGGACCTCGACACGACGCGCGACTACTCGAGCACGACGACCCCGGCGCTCTCCGGCCCCATGACCCGACTCGAGATCGACTACACCTTCGACACGCCGATCGCCGACTTCGGCCGCGGTTCCTACCTGGAGCTGCGGTTCGCCGGCGCCTGCCTCGACACGACCTCCCAGACGGTGGTCGGGACCGTGGGCTCCCCGGTGACGGCGACGACCGCGTACGTGCCGACGAACTTCCGCGGCACCGTGGGCTACGCCATCACGTCGGGGACCCTGCCGGCGGGCCTGACGCTCGACCCGACGAGCGGGGTGATCAGCGGCATCCCGACCGCGACCTCCTCGGCGACGGTCACCATCGCCGCGACCGGCTCAGAGGCCGGCGTCGCGACGACGACGGTCACCTTCAGCATCACCGGCACGCCGAGCATCGCTCCAGCGGAGCAGACGGTCGAGGGTCGCCGTGGTCGGGCCATCGGCCCGACCACGGCGTACACCGCGAGCGCCTTCGGCGGGGACGTGACCTACGCGGTCACCGCCGGCACGCTCCCGAGGGGGCTCACCCTCGACCCGGCGACCGGTGTCGTGTCGGGGACGCCGCGAGCGCACGGGTCGACGACGGTGACGGTCACGGCGACGGGGTCGACCTCGGGCACGGACACCGCGACCATCACGTTCCTCATCCGGCCCCTGCCCATCGCCTCGTCGGAGGGCCCGGTCCCGACCGCGGTCCCGGCGGGCGGAGGGGGCGTGGCCCCGGACGGGACGCTCGCCCCCGGCCCCTTGGCGGCCCTGGCCCTCGCGCTGGGGAGCGCGCGAGCGGCGGGGCGGCGGTCCGCTCGGAGCGGGGCCCGTCGCGCCTGACCGGCGGCGGCCACCGGGCCGGTCACCGTGCCGGCCCCCTGCCCTATCCTGCGGCCGCGCGTCCGGGAGCGTCCGGGAGCGACGGACCGTCAGGCACCCCACGTGCTCGCCGATGCGCTCGTCCTCGTCCTCGGCCTCGTGCTCCTCGTCGCCGGCGCGGAATCGCTCGTCCGGGGCGCGTCGCGACTCGCGGGCGCCATGGGGATCTCGCCCGTCGTCATCGGGCTGACCGTCGTCGCGTTCGGCACCAGCGCCCCCGAGATGGCGGTGAGCGTCCGAGGGGCGCTCCTCGGTGCGTCCGACGTCACCATCGGCAACGTCGTCGGCTCCAACAACTTCAACCTGCTCCTGATCCTCGGGCTCTCCGCACTCG
>JBEAQO010000148.1:0-12148 GCA_041163825.1 Actinomycetota bacterium
CCGGCTCCGATCGCACGTACGAGGCGATCGTGTGGGGGACCGGCGAGGAGGCCGTCGATCGCCGCCGTCGTGACGATCCGCGCATCACGAAGCCCTTCACGGCCGAGCTCGGCAACGTCACTCCGGTCATCGTGGTCCCCGGGCCGTGGACCGACCGCGACCTCGCGTTCCATGGGACGAGTATCGCCTCCATGCTGGTGCAGAACGGCGGCTTCAACTGCATCGCCGCGCGGATGATCGTCCAGCATCGCGCCTGGTCGAAGCGCACGGCGCTCCTCGATGCGGTGCGCGCATCCCTGCGTCGAGCCGAGGCGCGGGATCCCTACTACCCCGGGGCCATCGACCGCTGGCAGCGCTTCGTCGACACCTACCCGCAGGCCGAGCGCTACGGCCGCCGGGGCGCAGGGAGCCTGCCGTTCACGCTGGTCCCGGGGCTCGAGGTCGAGCGCGACGATCCCCTCGCCTTCCGGACCGAGTCGTTCTGCGGGGTCATGGCCGAGACCGCACTCGACGCTCCGCGCTCGGTCCCCGACTACCTCGACGCGGCGGTCGAGTTCTGCAACGAGCGACTGTGGGGCACGCTCTCAGCGACCATCCTGATCCATCCACGCACGGCCGCTGACCCCGCGGTCGCTGCGGCGCTCGATCGGGCGCTCGACCGGCTGCGCTACGGCTCGGTCGTCGTCAACCACTGGTCTGCGGTGCCCTACGCGATGGTCTCGCCGAGCTGGGGCGCATGGCCCGGAGCGACCCGCCACGACGTGCAGTCCGGCATCGGCGTGGTGCACAACACCTACCTGCTGGAGGACGTCGAGAAGTCGGTCGTCCGCGGGCCGTTCCGGTCGCCGCTGACCCCGGCCTGGTTCCACACCCATCGCAGCCTCGACGTCCTGCTGCCGCGCCTCGCTGCCTTCTCGGTGGACGGCGATCCCCGGCGCCTCCCGGGCCTCGCGGCCGCCGCCCTGCGCGGCTGAGGGGGCTCCGGTCGAGCCCTCCCCGAGTCGCCCGGCGGGCCGCTCGGCGGCCTGCCGCGGCCCGAGGGCCATGGTCGGCGGTGGCGCGAGCCCGATGGTCCGCTCGGGCGGTGTCGCGGGGTGGGCGGTCGGCGGCTACGCTCCCGGCCTCGGTGGCGCCGCGTCCGACGCGTGATGGCCCCGCGTCCGACGGCGTCGAGCCCCCGGGGACCCGGGAACGCGCCCTGGCGCGCGGCCCGTCGGACCCCGGCGGCCCGCCCACGAAGGAGCGAGCAGGTGTACGCGGTCATCTCCACCGGCGGCAAGCAGTACCGGGTCGCGCCCGGCGATGAGGTCATCGTCGAGCGGCTCGCCGGTGCCGTCGGCGACGAGCTCGCCATCCCCGCCGTGCTGGTCGTCGGGGACGACGGAGCGGTCAGCGCGGGTCCGGCCGTCGCCGGGCGCACCGTCCGGGCGACCATCACCGCCCACGACCGGGGACCGAAGCTGCGGGTCTCGACGTACAAGAACAAGACACGGCAGCGCCGCGCGATCGGCCACCGCCAGGAGCGCACGACGCTGCGCATCGACGGCATCTGAGCATCCCGACCCGGCTCGGGTGAGGAGGGCGTGACATGGCGCACAAGAAGGGTGGCGGCTCGTCCAACAACGGCCGCGATTCGAACGCGAAGCGGCTGGGTGTGAAGCGCTTCGGTGGGGAGCGCGTGCGCACCGGCGGCATCATCGTTCGCCAGCGAGGCACCCGCATCCACCCGGGCGAGAACGTCGGTCGTGGTGGTGACGACACGCTGTTCGCCCTCGTCGATGGCGCCGTGCGCTTCCGCCGCACCGGCAAGCGCACCTACGCCAACGTCGACCCGGTCGATGCCTGACGCGGGTCCTCCCATCGTGCGAGAGGGCGGCCCGCGACGGCCGCCCTCTCCCGTTCCG
This sequence comes from Actinomycetota bacterium, assembly GCA_041163825.1. Taxonomy (GTDB): domain Bacteria; phylum Actinomycetota; class Nitriliruptoria; order Nitriliruptorales; family Nitriliruptoraceae; genus JBEAQO01. The sequence goes on from JBEAQO010000148.1 coordinate 1,905, forward strand.
CCCTCGCGAACCGCGTCGCGCCCAGGAGTCGACCGTGGACGCTCCGACCTTCGTGGACGAGTGCCTCGTGCACGTGCGCGGTGGGGACGGGGGCAACGGTGCGGTGTCGTTCCGGCGTGAGGCCCACGTCCCGCGCGGGGGTCCCGACGGCGGGGACGGGGGCAGCGGCGGCTCCGTCGTGCTCGTGGCCGATCCGAACGTCGGCTCGCTCCTCGACCTGCGGCGCGCGCCCCACCTGCGCGCGTCGCGGGGTGGACACGGCTCGGGCATGGGCCGCACCGGCGCCGACGGCGACGACCGCATCGTGCGCGTGCCGCTCGGGACGCTCGTGCGCGACGCGGAGTCGGGCGCCGTCCGCGCCGACCTGGTCTCGGACGGTCAGCGCTTCGTCGCTGGACGTGGTGGGCGAGGCGGTCGCGGCAACCTCGCCTTCGCCAACCGCCACCGCCGCCTCCCGGGGTTCGCCGAACGGGGTGAGCGGGTCGTCGAGCACCGCCTGCGCCTCGAGCTCAAGGTCATCGCGGACGTCGGACTCGTCGGCTACCCCTCGGCCGGGAAGTCCTCGCTGGTGCGCCGGCTGTCGTCGGCGACCCCGAGGGTCGAAGCGTGGCCGTTCACGACGCTGACGCCCCACCTCGGCGTGATGCGCGGAGGGGACGGTCCGTCCGGTGTCCCCGTCGACGTCGTGATCGCCGACGTCCCCGGGCTGATCGAGGGCGCCGCGGAGGGCCGGGGTCTGGGCACGCGCTTCCTGCGTCACGTGGAGCGCTGCTCGGTGCTGCTCCACGTGCTCGACTGCCTGCCGATGGAGACTGAGCGCGATCCGGTCCGAGACCTCGCCCGGCTGCGCCACGAGCTCGTGCGTCACGACCCTGCCCTCGCACGACGCCGGGAGCTCGTCGTGCTGAACAAGGTCGACCTGCCCGATGGCCGGGCGATGGCCGAGCTCGCCCTGCCGGAGCTCGAGGCCGCCGGCGAGGAGGTGCTCGTCATCTCCGCGCTGACCGGTGAGGGCATCGACGCGCTGCGTTACCGGCTCGCCGCGATCGTCCTCGAGGAGCGCGAGGCAGGGGGTACGAGGGCACCGCGTGCGGCGGCACCGACCGAGGTCGTGCTGCGCCCGAGGCCCTCCGGCATCGACCTCACGGTCGAGCGGGTCGAGGGTTCCTACGTGGTGCGCGGTGAGCGCATCGAGCGCTGGGTCGCGATGCTCCCGCTCGACGACCACGGCGCCCTGCGGTACCTGCAGGGACGCCTGCGCCGCGCCGGCGTGGAGCGCGCGCTCGTCGAGGCGGGTGCGCGGCGCGGCGACGACGTCGTCATCGGCGACGTCGTGTTCTCCTTCGAGCCCGAGCTCGACGACCTGCCCGCCGAGGAGCGCGAGCTCGTCGCCGCAGGGGAGAGCGATCCCATCGACGAGGACGAGGCATGAGCGCACGGTTCTCCCGACCGCACCTGGTGGTCGTCAAGGTCGGTTCGTCCTCCCTGCGCGCCGTTGACGGGCTCCTCGACCCCGCACAGGTCGCGAACCTCGCCGAGCAGGTGGTCCGCGTGCGCGCGGCCGGCACCGCCGTCGTGGTCGTGTCGTCGGGCGCCGTGGCCGCCGGCATGGGCCTGCTCGGGCTCGATCGTCGTCCGAGCGATGTGCCGACGCTGCAGGCGGCAGCGGCGGTCGGGCAGGGCGAGCTCATCCGCGCCTACCAGCGTGTCCTCGCCGCCAACGGGCTCGTCGGCGCGCAGCTGCTCCTCAGCCAGGACGACTTCGTCCGTCGCCGGCGCTACCTCAACGCCCGCGGGTCGCTCCGGCGACTGCTCGAGCTCGGTGCCGTCCCGATCGTGAACGAGAACGACGCCATCGCGACGGAGGAGCTGATCTACGGCGACAACGACCACCTCGCGGCGCTCGTCGCCTCGATGCTGGAGGCCGACCTCCTCGTCATGCTCTCGGACGTCGAAGGGGTGCTCGATCGGCCGCCGGGAGCGCCCGGTGCGACGCGCATCGCCCGGGTCGACGATCCCGACGAGCTCGACCTCGCCGTCATCGGTGGCACCGGCTCGGTGGTCGGCTCGGGGGGGATGCGCACCAAGGTCGGCTCCGCCCAGGTCGCCGTTCGTTCGGCCGCGCACGCCGTCGTCGCCGACGCCCGCGCGGAGCGCATCATCGAACGTGCGGTCGCCGGCGAGGACGTCGGGACGTGGTTCGTCGCCCGGCCGGAGCGTCTCGAGGCCCGTCGGCTCTGGCTCGCCTTCGCGCTCGAGTCGCGTGGACGGGTCCACGTCGACGCGGGAGCCGCGCGGGCGCTGGCCGCGGGCACGGCGTCGCTCCTCGGGGTCGGGGTGGTGCGCGCGGAGGGGGCCTTCTCCGCCGGCGACCTGGTCGAGCTCGTCGACCCCGAGGGCCGGACCATCGCGCGCGGGCTCTCGGCCTACGACGCCGAGGGGATCGGGGCGCTCGCGGGACTCACGACCACCGAGGCGTTCGAGCGCCTGGGACCGGGGTCCGCCCGTGAGGTCGTCCACCGTGACGATCTCGTCGTGCTGCGGGGGGACTGAGCGGCACCCGACGCCGATGCGAGGTCAGGGCAGCAGCAGGAGCTTGCCGCTCGTCGCGCGCGACTCGAGCGCCCGATGGGCGGCGGCGGCCGCGTCGAGCGGCAGACGATCGTGCACCCGGACGTCGAGGGTCCCCTCCGCCACGGCCCCGAGCACCGCGGCCGCTCGCGAGGCGAGCGCCTCCGGCGTCACCAGGTGGTCGAACACCGTCGGGCGCGTCAGGAAGAGCGAGCCGCGTCGCGAGAGCTCGAGCACGTCGATCGGGGGCACCGGGCCCGAGGACTGGCCGTAGCTGACCACGAGACCCAGCCGGGCGCAGGCATCGAGCGAGGCGGTGATGCTCGCCGCGCCGACGGAGTCGTAGACGACCTCGACGCCGCGCCCCTCGGTCTCGCCGCGGACCCAGGCGGCGACATCGACGCCGTCGCCGGTCACGCGGACGGCATCGGCGCCGAGCCGACGGACCTCCTCCGCCTTGGCCTCGGTCGACACGCAGGCCAGGACACGCGCCCCGCGGGCGCTCGCCAGCTGCACGACGAGCCGGCCCGCACCGCCCGCGGCCGCCCAGACGAGCACGGTGTCGCCGGGTCCGAGCGCCCGGGTGTCGTGGGTCAGGGCATGCGCGGTCAGGCCCTGCAGCAGCACCGCGGCCGCGAGCTCCGTCGTGACGGCCTCCGGCACGATCACCGCGCGGTCGGCGGGGACGACGACGCGCTCGGCGTAGGAGCCCTGGACCCCGAGCCAGGCCACCCGGGTCCCGAGCGCCGGTGCGGTGACGTCCGGCCCGAGGCCGATCACGGTCCCCGCACCCTCGACCCCGATGCCGGTCGGCATCGGCAGGGGGTAGCGCCCGCTCCGGTGGTAGACGTCGATGAAGTTGACCCCGGCGGCCTCGACGGCGACCAGGACCTCGCCCGTGCCCGGTGTGGGCCCGTCGACCTCGGTCGCGACCAGGGCCTCCGCGCCGCCGGGGCGCTCGACGCGGATCGCGCGCACCTGGTCCCTCCACCGCCGGTCCGGGCCCGCTCGGGGCCGTCCGGGCCGCACCCTAGCGGCGTCCGGTCCGTCGCTCCCGAGTCCGCGCCGGGGGCGCAACGGGGTCGCGTAGCCTCGCGGGGAAGCGCCCGACCGCCGCACGACCGACAGGGGTCCACCGTGTCCAGCGCCCGGTTCGAGGGCGTCGACGACGTCGCTCGTCGGCTCTCCGAGGTCGGCTACCTCCCGGACACGGCGATCGCCACCGTCGTCCATCTCGCCGACCGACTCGCCAAGCCCGTGCTCGTCGAGGGGCCGGCCGGTGTCGGCAAGACCGAGCTCGCCAAGGCGGTCGCTGCCGCGAGCGGCGCGGAGCTCGTTCGCCTGCAGTGCTACGAGGGGCTCGATGAGGCGAAGGCGCTCTACGAGTGGGACTACCGCAAGCAGCTCCTGCGCATCCAGCACGCTGCCGCGGCCTCGGACGCCTCGGACTGGGAGGAGGTCCACGACGACCTCTTCGGCGAGGCGTACCTGCTCGAGCGCCCGCTGCTGCGGGCCCTCCGGGCAGAGGTGCCCACGGTGCTCCTCATCGACGAGATCGACAAGGTCGACTTCGAGTTCGAGGCGCTGCTCCTCGAGCTCCTCTCGGATGCCCAGGTGACCATCCCCGAGCTAGGGACGCTGAAGGGCACCCGAGCACCGTTCGTGGTGCTCACCTCGAACAGCACCCGTGAGCTGTCCGAGGCGCTCAAGCGCCGGTGCCTCTACCTCGCGCTCGACTACCCCGACGCTGACCGCGAACGCGACATCGTCCGCTCGCGCGTCCCCGGCGTGTCGGAGGCGCTGGCCGAACAGGTCGTGCGCATCGTCCGCTCGCTGCGCCGGCTCGACCTGCGCAAGGCGCCGTCGGTGTCCGAGACGCTCGACTGGGTGCGTTCCCTCGTCGAGCTCGGCTTCGACACCGTCGACGCCGAGCTCGCCACCGCCACCCTCTCGGTGCTGCTCAAGCACCGTCAGGACCTCGAGCGCGCGACGGCCCACCTGCTGCGCGTCAGTGACGACCCGACGGACGGCTGAGGCCGTGTCCGACGTCTCGAGGGCTCCCGGGTCAGCCGGCGGGGTGCCGAGCGCGCGTGCGGCCGTGGGTCGTGAGCGCCGGGCCGTCGTCCTCGCCGTGGTGGCCATGCTCCTCCTCGTCCTCGGTGGCGTGGTCGCCGGGGCGCTGTTCGCCCCCTCGGGCTGCCGGGAGCTCCGGCCGAGCGACCTCGGCGTTGGCGCGGCGACCGTGCCCGTCCTCGCCCCCGAGCAGGAGGCGGCGCTGGCCGGCCTCGAGCCGGCGCGCGGCGGCGGGGCGCCGCCCGTGCTGGTGCGCGTCGGGGTCGCGTCGGGGATCCGGCTCGTCGCCATCGACGGTGGTGTGGCGGTGGTCGATGGACCGGGGGAGGGGGGATCGACGTTGACCGTCGTCGACGACTCGGGCACGGTGCGGTCGCGCACGGGGTTCGGGCGCGCGACGACGGTCGTGGGGTCGGCGCCGGCTCCCTACGTCCTCGAGGTCACCAACCGAGCGACGGGTCAGGTCGATGCGCTCGCCGCGCTCGACGTCACCCTCGAGGGGGTGAGCGCCGGCGTCTGCGTCGACACCGCCGTGGTCGGCACCCCCCTGACCTTCCTCCTCGATGCCGGAGCCGGCGAGCTGCTGCTCCTGCGCACGGCCGAGGACGGGACGGACGTCGAGGTGGAGCTTCGCGATCCGGTCCGCGGCCGCCGTTGGGCGACCGGGCTCGAGCTCGGCAGGGCCCCAGCGGGGCTCGTCGCGGCCCGCACGACGGCCATGCTCGGGGAGGCGCTGGTGGTCGTCGGGCACCGCAGCGTCCCGGTCCCGCTCGGCGCGGTCGGTGGGGCGACGGCCGGAGCGGTCGCGGGGGACCCACCCGCCATCGTCGCCCTCGCCCGGTCGGACGGCGCCGAACGTTGGAGGATCGGACGTGAGGCCCTCGAGGGGGCGGGGGCGCTGGCCGACGTCGGTGGCGATGGCGGTGGCGTCGACATCGAGGTCGTCGCCGTCACCGACGAGCGCGTCCACGTGCTCCTCGTCCCGGTCGAGGACGACGATGTCCTGCGGGCATCGGCCCACGGGCCGCTCGGGACCGCGGCGGAGCGCCGGGAGCGGCGAGGCACGCTCGTGCGCCTCGCGGTCGACGACGGTCGGGTGCTCGACGTCGTCACCGACGCGCAGCCCGGGGTCGTCACGGCGGTGCGCGACGAGGGCGCGTCGGCGTCGTGGCGCTCCGAGCTCGGCAAGGTGCTCGGGGCCGACCTCCTCGACGTCTCGGTCACCCCGGAGCGGGTCTGGGCGCTGGTCGCCGGCCCGGCCGGGGACGCCGTCCCGGGCGTCCACCTCGTCGGGTTCGCGCCGTGAACGGGATGCCCGACGATCCGGGGGAGGCGCTGGTCGATCGCGTCCTCGCGCTCGGCGCCTCACTGCGCTCCGCCGGCATCGGCGCGACGCAGGCCGAAGCGGTCGATGCGGTCCGTGCGCTCCCGCACGTCGAGCTCCTCGACCGCACGGTCCTGCGCGAGGCGCTCGCGGCGGTGCTGCTCACCGCCGGGCACCAGCGTCCCACGTTCGACGACCTCTTCGACCTGCACCTGCCGGCGCGCCCGGGCGACCCGTTCGATCCGCGTCACGCCGATCCGCCCGGGGCCGACCCGTCCGGGGACGATGGCCGGGACGCGGACGACCCCGCGACGCTCGCGGCCGAGGTCATCGAGCGGCTCCTCGACGGGGACGACGTGGAGCTCAGACGTCTGGCACGCCGAGCTGTCGCGTCGTTCGGCCGGCTCGACGGGCACGACGGCCGTCCGACGTTCCTCGCGCACCGCGCGCTGCGCGCCCTCGACCTCGGCGGTCTGCTCGAGGAGCTGCTGCGCCGCCGTGGGGTCGGCAGCCGGGCGATGACCCCGCTCGAGGAGCGCCTGGTCCGCGAGGAGGTCGAGGAGCGCCTCGCACGGCTGCGCGAGGAGATCGAGGCGGAGGTCCGTCGCCGCGCGGTCGCCGAACGCGGGCTCGACGCGTCCCTGCGGCGGCTCGTCCGCCCGCCGCTCGAGGAGCTCGACCTCTTCCTCGCCGGCCGGGACGAGCAGGCCGAGCTCGCTCGGCGGGTCCGGCCGCTGGCGCGGCGCATGGCCGCACGCCTGGCGGTCAAGCGTCGTCGAGGTCGCGACGGGCGGCTCGATGTTCGGCGGACCGTGCGGCACGCGATGTCGACGGGCGGGGTGCCCCTGGACCCCGAGTTCCGTGCGCGCCATCCGCAGCGCCCCGAGCTCATGGTCGTCTGCGACGTGTCCGGCTCGGTAGCTGCCTTCGCGCGCTTCACCCTGATGCTCGCCCACGCCCTGCACGAGCAGTTCTCGCGCGTCCGCTCCTTCGCGTTCATCGATGACCTCGACGAGGTCACGCACCTCTTCGCGGGCGGGGACCTCGAGCGGGCCGTGGCGCGGATGCACGTCGAGGCCTCGCTCGTCTGGTACGACGGCCACTCCGACTACGGGCGGGCGCTCGAGCGCTTCCACGCCCGCTTCGCACGCGAGGTCACGCCCCGCACGACCGTCCTGCTGCTCGGTGACGCCCGGAACAACTACCGTCAGCCCGGCACGTGGGTGCTCGAGGACCTCGTCCACCGGGCACGCCGGGTCCATTGGCTCAACCCCGAGCCGCGCGGGCAATGGGACACGGGCGACTCGATCGCCTCGCGCTACGCGGCGCACGTGACCTCGATGACCGAGGTCCGCAACGTCCGCCAGCTGGTCGACTTCGTGGAGAGCGTCGCATGAGCGAGCCCCGCTCCTACTGGACCTACCTCGAGCTCGACCGCCTGCTCGACGCCCAGCGTCCCGCATCGGCCGAGGGCGGGCGGGAGCCCGCGCACGACGAGCTGCTCTTCATCATCATCCACCAGGCCTTCGAGCTGTGGTTCAAGCAGGTGCTCTGGGAGCTGGACGCGGTCATCGCCGCGCTCTCGGACCAGCCGGTGCCCGAGGCCGCGCTCGGTCCGGCTGTGCACCGCCTCGAGCGCATCGTCGCCATCGAGCGCGTCCTCGTCGAGCAGTTCACGGTCCTCGAGACGATGACGCCGCTCGACTTCCTCGACTTCCGTGACGAGCTCATCCCGGCCTCGGGCTTCCAGTCGGTGCAGTTCCGGCTCATCGAGAACCGGCTCGGGCTCGCCCCCGAGCGTCGCCTGCGCATCCTCGGGGCGCCCTACACCTCGCGGCTCGCCCCCGAGCACGTCGCGCTGCTCGAGCGCTCGGAGGCGGAGCCGACCCTGATCGGCGTCCTCGACGCGTGGCTCGCACGCACCCCGTTCCTCGACTGGGGCGATGGGGACTTCCTGCGCGCCTACGGGGCCGCCGTCGAGGGGGTGGTCGCCTCCGAGCGTCGCGTCGTCGCCGAGAACCCCAACCTCGATGCGGTCTCGCGCCAGCAGCACGTCGACGCGAACGAGGCGACGGTGCGCACCTTCGAGGTCCTGCTCGACCCCACGCGCTGGGAGGACGAGCGGGCCGCAGGGCGCCGCCGGCTCTCGCACCCGGCCTTCCTCGCGGCACTGATGATCAGCCTCTACCGCGACGAGCCCGCGCTGCACCTGCCCTGGCGGCTCATCACCGCGATCGTCGACCTCGACGAGGGGTTCACCGCGTTCCGCCAGGCCCACGCGCGGGCGGTGCTGCGCGCCATCGGGGGACGCATCGGCACCGGAGGGACGTCGGGGCACGGCTACCTCGAGGCCGCGACGGCCCGCCACCGGGTGTTCGCCGATCTGACCGACCTCGCCACCTACCACCTTCCGCGCCGAGTCCTGCCGGCGCTTCCGAACGAACTGCGTGAGCGCATGGGCTTCCGCTTCGAGCGCGGGTGAGGGACCGATGAACCGACGCCTCGGCCTCCTCGGCGGCACCTTCGACCCGCCCCACCTCGGTCACCTCGTCGTCGCCGAGTGCGCCCGGGTGGCGCTCGGACTCGGCGAGGTGCGCCTGGTCGTCGCGGGCGACCCGTGGATGAAGGGGTCGGCCCCGTCGCCCCCGGACGTCCGCCTGGCGCTGGTCGAGGCGGCCGTCGCCGGGGACGAGCACCTCGTCGCCGACGCGCGCGAGCTGGCACGGCCGGGTCCCACGTACACCGCCGACACCCTGGCGGAGCTCGCGGCCGAGGATCCCGGGGCGGACCTGTTCTTCCTCCTCGGGGAGGACGCGGCCGGTGAGCTGCCGGCCTGGGAGCGCATCGACGAGGCGTTCGCGCTCGCGACCTTCGTCGTCGTCACCCGACCGGGCAAGCACGCTCCAGCGCCCGAGGCCCTGCCCGGTCCGGTGGTCCACCTCGAGGTGCCTCAGCTCGAGGTGTCCTCGACGGAGCTCCGCGAGCGCTTCGCGAGCGGGGACGCGACGCGCTACCTCGTGCCCGATGCGGTCGACCGGCTGGTGCGGGAGCTCGGTCTCTACGGCGCCACGGCCGCGCCCTGACCGCCCTCCCGGGCCCGTACCCTCCATGGGGCGCGGCCCGGACGGGCCGCTGAGCCGCGGACGGGCCGCCGGCCCGGTGCCACCGGACCGAGCCGCGGACGGGTCGAGGAGCGAGGAGCGCGGGTGCCAGCGACGAGCGAGGCCATCGAGCTCGCGGTCGCCGCGGCCGCGGCCGCCGACGACAAGAAGGCCCTCGACCCGCTGATCCTCGAGGTCGCGGACGTGCTGGCCGTCGTCGACCTCTTCCTGATCGTCTCCGCCTCCAACGAGCGCCAGCTCGCCGCGATCGTGGATGCCATCGAGGAACGACTCGCCGGGATGGGACGCCGGGTCCTGCGCCGCGAGGGCACGCCGGAGAGCGGCTGGGTGCTGCTCGACCTCGGGGACCTCGTGTGCCACGTGATGACCGTCGCGGAGCGCGCGCACTACGAGCTCGAGCGACTGTGGGGGGACGTCGCGACCCGCGATGTCCTCACCGGGGCGCCCGCTCCGCCGCTCGGTCGTCGGGCCGCCGTCCCGGCAGGGGCCGAGGTCGCTGCCGCCGATGGGCCGGACACGGGCGCGTGAGGCGGCTCGTCCTCGTCCGCCACGCCGAGACGACGTGGAACGCCGAGGGTCGGATCCAGGGACATGCCGGCTCGCCGCTGAGCGAGCGTGGTCTCGCGCAGGCCGAGCGGCTCGGTGCGGCGCTCGCGGAGCGTCATCCCGCGGCGCGGCTCGTTGCCTCCGACCTGGAGCGCACCCTCGCGACGGCTGCCCCCTACGCCGCTGCGCTCGGCGTCGCGCCGGAGCCGGACCCGGGCCTGCGTGAGCGCGCGTTCGGGGACTGGGAGGGACGCACCCGCGACGAGGTCGCCGCGGGCGACCCCGGGCGCTGGGCGCGCTGGCGCGAGGGGGACGACACCGTGGTCGGCGAGGTCGGGGGCGAGACCGCCGAGGTGCTCGTCGAGCGGGTCGTCGCCGCGCTCGATCGCTGGCTCGCCACCATCGACGACGGCGAGGTCCTCGTCGCGGTCACCCACGGCGGCCCGATCTGGTTCGGGCTGCACGCGCTGCTCGACCTCGGCGCGGGACGGCTCGGTGGGGTCGACAACGCCTCGCTCACCGAGCTGACCGTCGACGCGGCCCCGGCGGGCACGGTCGGGGTCGCAGGCGCCGGGACGGTCCTCGAGCGCTGGAACGAGGTCGGTCAC
>JBEAQO010000149.1:0-9525 GCA_041163825.1 Actinomycetota bacterium
CCTTCCGGTCGTTCCACCAGTACGAGCAGGGCACCAACCTCAAGGCCTGGCTCTACCGGGTCCTGCACACCACCTTCCTCTCGATGCAGCGGGCCCGTGGACGTCGCCCGCTCGAGGCGACGTTGGAGGACGTCGAGGGGATGGGCGACGCCGAGCGGGCGTTCTCGGGCAGCGGCGTCGGCGCCTCCGCCGAGTCCGAGGCACTCGCGGCGATCGGTTCGGACGACATCCGAGACGCGCTCGCGGGTCTGCCCGCACCCTTCCGGCTCGCCGTCTACCTCGCCGATGTCGAGGGCTTCGCGTACCGTGAGATCGCCGAGGTCATGGGCACCCCGGTCGGCACCGTGATGTCTCGCCTGCACCGCGGCCGGACCGCGCTGCGTGCCGCACTGGTGCGGGAGGGTCGAGCCCACGGCGCGGACGTCGCCGAGGAGGCGTCGTGATGGGGACGGGCACGCCCGAGGTCAGCTGCGCCGAGGCGCTCGAGCGCGTCGAGCTCGCGCTCGATGGGGTCCTCGCCGAGGCCGAACGAGCGCAGCTCGAGCTCCACCTCGAGTCCTGTCGCGACTGCGCGGGGCATGCCGACACCCTCGAGCGCATCCGCGAGGCACTGCGCACCGGTTGCTGCGAGCCCGCCCCGCCGGAGCTCGCCCGTCGGGTCCGACTCGCCATCGCCGAGCTCCGGGGCGACGACGGTGGCTGAGACCCCCGTCCTGGTCACCGGTGCCGCGGGCTTCATCGGGTCGAACCTCGTCCGGCGCCTGCTCGAGGAGGGCGAGCGCGTCGTGGGCGTCGACGACCTCTCGACCGGTTCGCTCGCGAACCTCGCGCCCGCCCGCGAGCAGCGCCATGTCGGGCGCTTCGAGTTCGACCTGCTCGACGTCCGCGATCCCGCCTTCGTGTCCCTCGTCGAGCGCGTGCGCCCGAGCGTCGTCCACCACCTCGCCGCCCAGGTCGACGTGCGCGTCTCGGTCGAGGACCCGATCCGGGACGCCGAGGTCAACGTCCTCGGCACGCTGCGGGTGCTCGACGCGGCCCGGCGCGTCGACGTCGAGCGGGTCGTCTACGCCGGCTCGATCGGGTCCTACGGCGAGCCGCCGGAGGCCGACCTCCCGGTCGACGAGCGCCTGTCCTCGCCGGCGCTCTCGCCCTACGGCGCATCGAAGCGTGCCGCCATCGAGTTCCTCGCGACCTACGGGGAGCTCCACGGCATCGACCACGTCACGCTCACGCTCGCCAACGTCTACGGCCCCCACCAGACGACGAGCGGCGAGGGGGGTGTCGTCGCCACCTTCCTCGGTCGCATGCTCGCCGACCAACCCTGCACCATCCACGGCGATGGGGAGCAGACCCGCGACCTCGTGTTCGTCGACGACGTGGTCGACGCGTTCGTCCGTGCGGGTCGCACCGGCGGGGGGACGCGCATGCTGATCGGGACGGGGGTCCGGACCTCCATCCGGGACGTGTACGAACTGTGCGCTCGCGCGACCGGCTACGAGCGTGACCCGATCATGGCACCCGCCCGGGCCGGCGAGGTCCGCCACAGCGCGCTCGACGCCTCACGAGCGCGCGCGCTGCTCGGGTGGGCGCCATGGACGGGGCTCGAGGAGGGCATCGCCGCGACCGCGGCCTGGGCCCGCGGGCGTGGGACGAGCGCGTCAGGCGCCTGAGCCCGCTCCCGTCATCGCGGGATCGACCGAGGCCGCGACGCCGGCGCGCTCCCGAGCGGCCGCGAGGCGTCGCTCCGCCGGAGGGCGGTACGAGAGCAGGGCGTGGGTCAGCACGACGAGACCGACCGCCGCGACCGCATCGCCCGGTGAGAGCACGAGCTCGAGCCCGGCGGCTCGCGCGCTCGCCCGAGGCAGCGGCGCCGCGTCTCCGGCGAGCACCGTGAGGGCGTCATAGGCGTTGAGCAGGACCCCGAGCGCGAGGAGTCCGGTCCCAGCGATGTGGCGATGCAGCGCGAGCCAGACCACGACGACCGCCTGCCCCGCCAGGATCGGTCCGGGCGAGTCGGCCCAGCTCACGGGCACCCAGCCGATCCCGGCCGCGAGCACGACCGCGAGCTGGCCGCCGAGCCCGACGACGACCAGCCACACCGCGCGCAGGGGAACCGTGTCGAGCGCGGCGAGGCGACCTCCCCGGAGGAGGGAGAGGAGGATGGCCACCGGCAGCGCCAGCACCAGGACCGACATCCGGGCACTCCCGCTCCATGGACGCCACGGGCACCGTGGACGTCGGGGGCGAGGATGCCACCTCGCGCCCGGCGCCGCGGGAGGCACCGGCGATACCCTCCGACGATGGCCCCCACCCCACCCCGTCGGCCCTCCGGTGCCCGAGCCGGGAAGGCGCCCGTCCGGCGACCCTCGGCGCGCGAGGCGTCGCAGGACCCGACCGTCGCCCAGCTCGCTGGGCCGCTGCAGCGCGTGCTCGCCCGCCTGCCCGAGACCCAGCGGCGTGTGCTCGAGCTGCGCATGGGGCTCCTCGACGGGCATCCCCACGACCTGGCCGACACGGCGCGGGCGCTCGGACTCTCCCTCGGCGAGGCGCGGGAGATCGAGGCTCGCGCCTTCGAGCACATCCGCGAGGTCGTCCCGCTGAAGCAGCTGCAGCACCTGCTCGGGCGCTGATCCCGGTGTCGTCGCTCGGGGAGCTCGTCCAGGAGCGGGCCGGGCTCGGTCCCGCCGAGCTCGACCGGCTGCAGGCGATCGTGTCGGACTGGCAGATCCTCTCGGACCTCTCGTTCTCCGACCTCCTCCTGCACTGCCGGGACCGCGCCACCGGCGAGGACGTCGTCGTCGCGCACATGCGGCCCTACACCGCGCAGACGGTCCATCCCGAGGACCTCATCGGCGCGACCTCACCGCAGGGCTCCGCGGTCGCCCGTGCGTTCGAGGAGGGCGTGATCGTCAGCGACGGTGAGCCCGACTGGTCGTCCGGGGTGCCGATCCGTCAGGAGGCGATCCCGGTCCCCTTCGACGGGCGCATCATCGCGGTGGTCACCCGTGAGGCGAACCTCTCGATGGTGCGGACGCCCTCGCAGCTCGAACTCACCTACCTGCAGGCCGCGAACGACCTGTCCCGCATGATCGCCGCCGGCGAGTTCCCCTTCGAGGGGGAGGATCCCGAGCGGGAGGTCGCCCCGCGGGTGGGGGACGGGATGCTCCGGCTCGACCCGACCGGACGCGTCGTCTACGCCTCGCCGAACGCGGTCAGCGCCTTCCGGCGGCTCGGCGTCATCGACAACATCGTCCGACGCAACGTCGCCGACTTCGACCTCGACGACGAGGCGGTGCTCGAGGCGCTCACCGAAGGACGGCCGATCGAGTCCGAGGTCGAGGCGCGCGGTGCCGTGGTGCTCCGACGGGTCCTTCCGCTCGTCCGCAACGGTCAGGTGCTCGGGGGGCTCATGCTGGTCCGGGAGGTGACCGACCTGCGCCGTCAGGAGCGTCTGCTCCTCTACAAGGACGCGACGATCCGGGAGATCCACCACCGGGTCAAGAACAACCTCCAGGCCGTCGCATCGATCCTGCGCCTGCAGGGCCGGCGGCTCGAGACGGTCGAGGGGCGTGCGGCGCTCGAGGAGTCGGTCCGCCGCATCGCCTCGATCGCCGTCGTCCATGAGACGCTCTCGATCGACGCCCGACAGCGTGTCGACTTCGACGCGGTGGCGCGCCGGCTCTCCGAGCTCGTCACCTCGGGGCTCGCCGACCCGCGCCGCCCGGTCGTCGTCGACTTCGCCGGCCGCGCGGGGGAGGTGCCTCCCGAGGTGGCGAGCCCGCTCGCGCTCGTGCTCTCCGAGCTGCTGCAGAACGCGCTCGAGCACGGGTTCGTCGCCACGGGTGGGCGCATCGCCGTGGAACTGGAGCGCGCAGCGGCCGAGCTCACGATCCGCGTCATCGACGACGGCGTCGGTGTGGGGGAGGGCTTCGACGTCGAGCGCGACGCGAACCTCGGGCTGCGCATCGGGGCGACCCTCGTCGCCAGCGAGCTCGGGGGACGGCTCGAGGTGGTCCGCGCCGGTCCCGAGGGGGGAACGCGCTGCCTGGTCAGCGCACCCCTGCCGCGCTGAGGCCCGGCGTCAGCTCGCGAGCCGGCGCCGCCGCTGCCGGGCGCGCTTGAGCGTGCGGCGCTCGTCCTCGGTCAGGCCGCCCCAGATCCCGGCCTCCTGGTTCGAGGCGAGCGCGAACTCGAGGCAGTCCTCGCGCACGACGCAGCCGGCGCAGACGCGCTTGGCGGCCTCGACCTGCTCGACGGCCGGACCGGTCGTCCCGATCGGGAAGAAGAGTTCGGGGTCCTCGGTGCTGCAGGCCGCCCGGGTGCGCCAGTCCATGGTGGTCTCCGTGCATCGTGCCCGAACCGCAGCGGGCCCCGTCGGGCACACGCGACCCCGCTCGGACGCGCCGCTGTTCCTGCCCCGGGCGCGCCGGTCGCGGCCGCGGGGGCACCGGTGGGCTCGGGAGCGTCCGGGGGAGCGGGAGCGCCGGGAGCGCTCGCGGACGCGTGCTGTGAGGAGCACGGTACGGCTCACACCGGCGCTGTCAAGGGTCGACCGGGAACCGCGCGCTCGGCGCGCCCGGGGCGGTCGAGGGGCCCCGCGTCCGGTCGGCCGGGCGGCTCGGGCCCGGGATCACACGAGGACGCGGAGCGCGTCGGGGACCGCACGGAACGTCACGGCGAGGTGCTCCCCGGCGTAGTCCCCATCGACGGTGAGGGCCAGCGGCGACGGGGCGGAGAGGGTCAGCCCCTCGAGGTCGTGGGCGTAGTGCACGCCGGGCATGGTGGTGTGCCGGCCGTCACGCATCGCCGCGGCGACGATCGCGGCGAGCCGGACCGTCGGGACCGCATCGACCGTGAGCAGGTCGAGGCCGCGGTCGAAGTCGGCGCGCGGATGGAGCCGGATGGGCCGGGGGCCGAGGTAGGTGTAGGGGTCGGTGGTCGCGACGAGCGCGATGGCGACCGGTCCCCAGCCGGTCCCATCGGCCAGCTCGACGCGCACCGAGGGAGCACGACGCTCGGGGCCGATGGCCCATTCGCGCAGCGTCCCCCAGACGAAGGCCCCCTGACGCAGGGCGCGCTTGAGCGACGTGCGCTGCTCGACGTGCCGCACGACCGCACCGTCGAAGCCGAGGCCGGCGTTGAAGCCGAACCAGCGCTCGCCGGCACGACCGAGCCCGATGCGCCGGGTGCGACCCTCCCGCAGCGCCGAGCGCAGGCGCCGCGTCGCCGCGACCGGGTCGTTGGGAGCGCCGAGGGCGCGGGCGAACACGTTGGTGCTGCCGCCCGGGAGGAGACCCAGCGCGACGGACGTCCCCGCGAGCGCCTGCAGGACCTCGTTCGCCGTGCCGTCCCCACCGAGCACGATGACCGCGTCGAGGTCCGCATCGACGGCACCCGCGGCCAGGTGGAGGGCGTGACCCCGCCGCTTGGTCGCAGCGACCTCGAGCTCGACCTCGGAGGCGAGCGCGGCGGCGATGAGGTCCCGCAGGTCCGCGCTGGTCGCTGTGGCGCTGGGGTTCTCGATCAGGAGGGCGCGCGGTCGGGCGTCCAGGGGACCCTCCGGCTCCGTGGGCGTCCGCCGCGGTGGTGGGCGCCCCCGGAAGGAATCGAACCTTCGCACCTGGCTCCGGAGGCCAGTGCTCTATCCACTGAGCTACGGGGGCATGCCCCGGCCGCTCGGGCGCGGGCGGGGCGCAGGGTATCGGTCGGCCCGCTGCCTACGCTCCCGGTCGGTGGCCGTGAACGTCGAGCGACGGCCGGACGGAGCGGTCATGGCGCGCCCGGAGCTCCTCGATCCGGTCCTCGGGCGCGTCGATGCGGCGCTGCGCGAGGCGCTGGCCCGGGCAGGACTCCCGGCCGCCGACCCCGACCTCGAGCGGCCCAAGGTCGCCGAGCACGGTGACTGGGCGACCACGCTGCCCCTGCGGCTGGCGCGCGAGGTCGGTGCCGCGCCGCGCGCCATCGCCGAGCGGCTCGTCTCGGCCCTCGTCCCGCCGTCCGACGTCGAGGCCGTGGAGGTCGCGGGTCCGGGCTTCGTGAACCTCCGGCTCTCGCACGTGGCCGTGACCTCCGTCGTCGGGCGCGTGCTCGCCGAGGGGGAGCGCTTCGGACACCGTGCGCGTCCCGCGTCCGGACGTGAGCGCGTCAACGTCGAGTTCGTCTCGGCGAACCCGACGGGCCCGCTCCACGTGGGCAACGGGCGCTGGGCCGCGACCGGGGACGCGATCGCCGCGCTCCTCGCGGCCGACGGGCACGACGTCGAGCGCGAGTACTACGTCAACGACCACGGCGAGCAGGTCCGCCGCTTCGGTGAGACGCTGCTCCTGACCGCCCAGGGTCGCGAGCTCGGTGAGGACCACTACCGGGGCGGCTACGTCGCGGACCTCGTCGCCGCGCTGCGAGCGGCGCACGGCGACGCGGTGCTCGACGGTGACGGGGACGAGGACATCGAGCGCATCGGTCGCCTCGGGGTCGAGGCGATGCGGGCGCGCATCGAGGCGCAGCTCCACGGCCTCGGGGTCGACTTCGACGTCTGGACGAGCGAGCGCGCCCTGCACGAGTCGGGTGCGGTGTCCGCCACCATCGCGGAGCTCACCGCGCGCGGGCACACCGAGGTCCGCGACGGCGCGCTGTTCCTCGTGACGACCCCGCACGGCGACGACAAGGACCGCGTGCTCGTGCGCTCCGACGGGCGCCCCACGTACTTCGCCAGCGACTGCGCGTACCTGCGCGACAAGGCGGCACGCGCCGACCGGATGCTCTACCTGCTCGGCGCCGATCACCACGGCTACGTGGCTCGGCTGCTCGCGGCGGCCGTCTGCCTCGGCATCGACCCCGCCCGTCTGGAGGTCCGGATCGGGCAGCTCGTCAACGTGCTGCGCGACGGGGAACCGGTCCGCCTCTCGAAGCGCGCCGGGGAGATCGTCACGCTCGACGAGGTCGTCGATGAGGTCGGCGTCGACGTCGCGCGCTACCACTTCCTGCGACAGAGCCTCGATACGACGATGGACCTCGACCTCGCGGTGGTCGCGGCGCGCTCGATGGACAACCCGGTCTACTACGTGCAGTACGCCCATGCGCGGATCGGTTCGGTGGTCCGGCAGGCCGACGAGCGCGGCTTCGACGCCGGCACGGCGGCCGAGGCGGACCTCTCCCTCCTCGTGCATCCGGCCGAGCTCGAGCTCCTCCGCGCGATGGCCGCCTTCCCGCTCGTCGTCGCGGAGGCGGCCGAGCTCCGAGCGACGCAGCGGCTCGCCCGGCACGCCGAGGAGCTGGCGGCGACCTTCCATCGCTTCTACACCGAGTGTCGCGTGCTCGCCGGCGCCGAGGCGCTCGATGGCGGGCTGTCGCGGGCCCGCTACCACCTGGCCGTCGCGGCTCGGCAGGTCCTCGCGAACGCCCTCGCGCTGCTGCGCGTGTCGGCCCCGGAGCGGATGTGACGGTGACGGTGCTCCCCGAGGGGCCGTGGCCCGCGACGCTCGCGCGTGACGCGGACGGCGTCGTCACCATCGGGGGCTGCCGGGTCACCGACCTCGCCCGCGAGCACGGGACGCCCCTCTGGGTCGTCGACGAGGGCGACCTGCGCCGACGATGCCGTGCCCACGTCGAGGGGTACGCGGGCATCGAGGTCACCTACGCCTCGAAGGCCTGGTGCGCCGTCGGCATCCTGCGCATCGTGGCCGAGGAGGGCCTCGGGATCGACGTCGCGTCCGAGGGCGAGCTCCACACGGCGCTCGTCGCGGGCATCGACCCGGCGCGGCTCGTGCTCCACGGCAACAACAAGTCCGTCGCCGAGCTCGAGCGCGCCGTCGAGGTCCGCGTCGGGCGCATCGTCGTCGACTCCCTCGAGGAGCTCGATCGGCTCGAGGCCGTCGCGGCGGCGCGCGGGGTCCGCGTGCCGGTGTGGCTCCGCATCACCCCGGGCATCGATGCCCACACCCACGAGCACGTGCGCACCGGGCACGACGACTCCAAGTTCGGCTTCACGCTCTCGCTCGGGCTCGCCGACGCCGCGCTGCTGCACGCCCGGACGCTTCCCCACCTCGACGTGGTCGGCATCCACGCGCACATCGGTTCGCAGATCCTCGCGAGCGATGCGCTGGTCGCGAACGCCGAGGTCGCCATCGACCTCCTCGCCCGCTGGCGCAACGAGCACGGCGTCCTGCTGCAGGAGGTCGACCTCGGCGGGGGGATGGGCATCGCCTACACCTCGGAGGACCGGCCGCTGCCCCCCGCTGACCTCGGTCGGGCGATCCTCGGGGCCGTCGATCGCCGGTGCGCGCTCCACGGCCTCGAGCGCCCGCGGCTCGTGGTTGAGCCGGGCCGCGCCATCGTCGGACCGACCACGGTGACGCTGCACGAGGTCGGGACGGTCAAGGAGCTGCCGGGACTGACCACGTGGGTCAGCGTCGGTGGCGGGATGAGCGACAACGTCCGGCCCGCCCTCTACGGCGCCGAGCACGAGGTGGTGCTCGCGAGCCGGGCCTCCGACGCCCCGACGCGCACGATGACGGTGGTCGGCAAGCACTGCGAGTCCGGTGACCTGGTCCGCGAGGGCGCGGCGCTGCCCGCCGACCTCGCCGCCGGCGACCTCGTGGTCGTCGCGGCGACGGGCGCCTACACCGAGTCGATGGCCTCGAACTACAACCGCCTGCCGCGACCGGCCGCCGTGCTCGTCGCCGACGGACGCTCGCGCACGATGCTGCGGCGCGAGACGCTCGACGACCTGCTCGCGCGCGACGTGCTCGACGTCGGGTGACGTCGGCGGTGCCCGACCTGCCGGACGCGGGAGCACCCGACCGCGAGCTCCCGAACGTCACGGTCCGACGCGTCGAGGGTCGTCACGGGCTCGCGGTGCTGCGGGCCGCGCTCCCGCCGGTGACGCTGGTCACGACCACGCCCGAGGGCACCGTGGTCCGCACGCCCTCGCGCCCCGACTTCCACGACGGCAACGTCCTCGACCTCGCGCGCGTCCCGGATGCGGCCGTGCTCCGGCGCGCGCTCCGCCGCGCCGAGGAACAGTCGCACGCCCTCGGCGCGCGGCTCGTCCGCCTGCGCTTCGAGGAGCCGCTGGCGCCCGATGCCGCGCCGGGCGAGTTCCCGTCGCTCGCGCCGTCGCTCGCCGCCGCGTGCGCCGCGGAGAGCCTCGCGCACCACGACCTCGTGGTGCTGCTGCGCGACGCGGCCGGGGCTCCGAGCGTGGCGGCTCCGGCCGGCGTCGAGCTCGTCGGGCCGCTCCCGGCCGAGGGCGATGCCGCGCTCGACCGCCGCTGGCACGGGGCCGCCGTGCTCCAGCGCTACGCCGACAGCGACGACGTGGCCGGCTGGCGCGACGTCGACGCGGGCCTCGCGGCCTGGGCCCACGGGGTGCGTCGCGCCCTCGCGCTCGCGGGCCGTGCGCGGGTGCTCCTCGCCGTGCGGCAGGGCATCCCCGTCGGCACGGTGACGCTCGCCGGCGACGGGGCCGGCACCGCCGTCGTCGAGGACCTGGTCGTGCATCCCGTCCATCGCGGGCTCGGCATCGCG
>JBEAQO010000150.1:0-5128 GCA_041163825.1 Actinomycetota bacterium
TCGTGCGGTGAGGCCTCGGACGAGGGGGTTCCCGGTGGGACCCGCGTGACCGACGGTCTCCTGCCGCTGACCGATCCCGGTGCGGTCTTCGCGACGCTGTTCCTGCTGGTGCTCCTCGGTCCGCTCCTGGCGCGCCGCCTGCGGCTCCCGGCGCTCGCGGGGCTGATCCTCTCGGGGATGCTCGTCGGCCCCAACGTCGCCAACGTCCTGGGTCGGGACACCTTCATCACCACGCTCGGCTACGTCGGACTCCTCTACCTGATGTTCCAGGGCGGCCTCGACCTCGACCTCGCGGCCGCGCGCCGACGCCGCGGCGACACCATCGCCTTCGGGCTCGCGACCACCCTGCTCCCGCTCGGGCTCACGGTCGTCGTCGCGCTCCGGCTCGGACTCAGCACGCTCGGCGCGCTCATGGTCGGAGCGGCGCTCATGAGCCACACCCCGCTGTCGTATCCGATCGTGTCCCGTCTGGGGCTCGCTCGAGACCGGGCGGTGACGGCGACGCTGTCCGCGACGCTCGTCGCGAACACCGCCGCGCTGCTGCTCCTCGCCTTCGCGGCCGCCGCGGCCAGCGGCGAGGGCGTGACCGGCATGGCACGCTTCGGTGCCGTCGTCGTCGCGTTCTCGTTCGTGGTCCTCGGGGTCGTGCCCCGTGTCACGCGCTGGTTCTTCACCGGCCTCGGCCAGGACCGCGAGGTCCGGCTCACCTACCTGCTGTCCGGGATGGGGCTCGCCGCGCTCGTGGCGCGCCTGCTCGGCATCGAGCCCATCGTCGGGGCCTTCCTCGTCGGGCTCGCGTTCAACCGGTTCGTCCCGACCGGGACGGTCATCTCCGAACGCATCGACACCCTCGGGCGCTCGGTCTTCGTGCCGGCGTTCCTGATCTCCACCGGGATGCTGCTCGATCCCGGGGAGCTCGTCGCCGACACCCGCACCCTCGTCCTCGGTGCCGCGTTCCTGCTCACCGCCATCGTGTCGAAGTGGGTCGCGGCGGAGGTCGTCGGCCTCGGCATGCGCGTCTCGCGACCGCAGCGGACCCTGATGTTCTCGCTCTCGGTGGGGCAGGCCGCGGGCGCGCTCGCTGCCGTCGTGGTCGCGTCCGACCTCGGCGTGCTCGGTCCGAGCGCGGTCAACGCCGTCATCCTCGTCATCCTCGGCACCGCGCTGGTCGCGGGTGCGACGGCCGAGTCGGCGGCCCCGCGCGTCGAGCGGCCCGATCAGGTCGAGGCGCCGCTCGGCTCCCGCGTCGTGGTGCCGGTCTCGAACCCGCGCACGGTCGGGCCGCTGGTGCGCGTCGCGTCGCAGGTCGCCGCTCAGGACGCGGGGGCCGTCGTCGCCGTGAACGTGCTCGACGCCGGTGCCACCGCCGACCTCGTGCGCTCGACCCGCGAGCTGACGCGCGAGGCCGAGCGGGTGGCGCTGGCCTCCGGCGCGGAGGTCACGGCTGCGGTGCGCATGGACGCCTCCACGGCGGGCGGCGTGCGGCACACGGTCCTCGAGCAGGCCGGGACGAGCGTGGTCATCGGGTGGAAGGGCTACGCGAACGCGCGCGAGGGTCTGTTCGGCTCGGTCATCGACCAGGTCGTTGCGGCGAGCCCGGTCCCGGTGCTGGTGTGTCGGCCGGGGGAGGAGGACACGACCGAGCGGGTCGTGGTCGTGGTCCCGCGCGAGGGGCTCGACGCCGCGGGCGAGCGCGGTACCGCGCTCGCCTTCGAGGTCGCCGACCGGTTGCGCCGCTTCGCCGAGGCCGGTGTCGTCGTCATGAGCGACGTCCCGGCCGCCGAGCTGCGCCCGCTGCTCCGTCCGTACGCGGTGCGCTCACAGGACGTCGGGGTCGTCACGGTGCCGAACGTGCTCTCCCGGGTGGGGGAGTTCCTCGAACCGGGCGACGTCGTGCTCACCGGGGTGCCCCCGGCGACGAGCGGGCTCGGCCGCGGTGCGGTCCGGCTCGCCCGAGCGACGCTCGGGCGCACGCTCGTGGTCGTCGTGCCGCGCTGAGCTCAGTCCGGGGGGCGGCAGTCGCCGCACCGGCCGGTGACGACCAGCTCGACGGTGTCCGCGACGAAGCCGTGCCCGTCGGCGAGGTGGTCGCGCACGCGCTCGACGAGCTCCCCGACGTGGTGATCGACGGACCCGCACGTCGTGCAGACGAGGTGGAAGTGCTCGTCGGGGTGGGCGCGCTCCCAGCGCGAGGCCTCGCCGCGACCGAGTCGGCTGACGCGCGCGATCCCGAGCTCCTCGAAGAGCGCGAGCGTCCGGTAGACCGATGCCAGGTCGACGTCGTGGCCGAGCGCCGTCACGCGATCGGCGAGCTCGTCGACGGTCAGGTGCCCCGCTCCCGGCGCGAGCGCCTCCCAGACGGCGCGGCGCGGCACCGTGACACGGTGGCCGCTCGGTCCGAGGAGGACGGCGAGCTCGTCGTCCGCAGCGGCGGATGGGGTTGCCATGGCGGCATCCTAGGACGCGGGGGTGTCCGTGCTCGGGGCCGCATCGGCGACGACCGCGAGCAGGTCGTCCCCGAAGCGCTCCAGCTTGGCCGGTCCGATGCCGTGGCAGGCGGCCAGGCCCGTGAGGTCCCGGGGGGCGTGCAGTGCGATGTCCTGGAGGGTGCGGTCGCTCGCGACGACGTAGGCGGGGACCCCGAGACCCCGCGCCGTCGTCGCCCGCCATGCACGCAGCGCCTCGAAGCGCGCGAGACCGTGGGCATCGAGCGCGTCGCGCCCAGCCTCTTGGGACCGCGCACGGTCCGGTGCTCCCGTCGGGCGTGTGCCGCTGCGGCCCGCGCCCGACCGGCTGGACGAGGGGGAGCGCGATGGTGCCGGCGATGGCGACGTCGTCGTCGACGTCGGGGGTGGTGCGTCCCGGTCCAGCTCGGTGAGGAACGGCGATGGACGCGCGAGGTCGGAGACGACGAGGCAGTGCACGCGCGCCCGGGTCAGCGCGACGTGGAGGACACGACGTTCCTCCTCGAGGTCCTCCGCGAGCCGGTGCGGGAACCGGCCCGCGTCGACACCGAGCACGACGACGTGGTCCCACTCCATGCCCTTGACCCGGTGCACGGTCGAGAGCACGACCCCGTCCGGATCGGCGGGGCGCCCCAGCCGGTCGGTCAGGAAGCCCTCGAGGCGGGCAGGGTCCGGCTCGAGCAGCGCGAGCTGCTCGAGCGCGTCGAGGTCGTCGCCATGGCTCGAGCCCTCGGGACGGCCGCGTGACGCATCGAGCGCATCGAGCGCGTCGCCGAGCCCGATGTGGCGACGGACGATGCGCAGCAGCTCCTCCGTCCGCGCCCCGTCGGCGTGCGCGGCGCGCAGCAGGGTGATGTCGTCGAGGTAGCGGTCGAGCCGCGTGCGCTGCTCTCCCTCGAGCGAGCGGCGGTACGCGGCGAGCTCGTCGAGGCTCGGTCCGCGCCCGCGCGCGAGCAGCGGCTGGAGCGCCGAGCGCAGCTTGCGCGCGGGTCGACGCAGCGTGTCGTCGAGGTCCTCCCGACGCGGCCGTGCCGTGGTGGTCGCGAGGCGCAGGTAGGCCAGCGCGGTGCGCAGGCCCGCGCGCCGGAGGACCGTGGGTCCGAGGGGCGCGCCGTGGCCGACTGCGGCCTCGGTGAGCGCGACCTGGACGGGCAGCAGGGCGCTCCCGACCCGCGCCAGGACCGCGACGTCGCTCGGGGCCACCCCGCGCGCGAGCAGCCCCTCGATGTGCGTGACGACTCGCCGCGCGGTCTCGCTCGCCGGGAGCGCGAGGCGCTCGAGCGCCTCCGTCGGATCCTCCGGGGCGTCGCGACCGGCGCGGATGGACTTCGCGACGCGCACGCGGTTGTGGCCGAGCAGCCGCGAGGCGGCGATGACGACGGGTTCCGGGCAGCGGTGGTTGACCTCGAGGGCGTGGTGCGCGGCACCGGGGAACCACCGGTCGAAGTCGACGAGGAAGCGCGGGTCGGCACCGGCGTAGCCGTAGATCGTCTGGTCGTCGTCCCCGACGGCGAACACCTGCTGCGCGGGTCCCGCCAGCAGGCGCACCATCAGCACGAAGGCCGGGGTGAGGTCCTGGAACTCATCGACGAGCAGGTGCGTCGTCGCCCGCCTCGCCGAGCGGCGCAGCTCCGGGTCCGAGAGCAGGAGCTCGAGGGCGAGGTGCACCTGCTCGTCGAAGTCGACGACACCGCGTTCGGCGAGGGCCGCGCGGAAGCGCGGGAACACCTCGGCGAAGCCATCGACGTCGCCCCGGTCCTCCTCGACGCGCCCCGGATCCTTCAGGCCGAGCCGCACCTCGGCCAGCGCCTCGAGCCAGGGCGCGTGGGCGTCCTGGTTGGGGACGCGGGGCAAGCGCACCAGTCGAGCGAGGATCGAGCGCACCTCGCGCTCGTCGATGACCTCGCGCTCCCCGCCGAGGCGCACGACCGAGAGCGCGAGCGAGTGCAGGGTGCGCACCGCCGGAACGCGTGTCCCGGGCCCGATCAGCCGGGCGACCCGGGTGCGCAGCTCTTCGGCGGCTCGTGTGTTGTAGGCGACGGCGGTGATCAGCTCGGGCTCGACGCCGCGGTCGCGGACGAGGTGCGCGAGGCGGGCGGCGAGCACGCGGGTCTTGCCGGAACCGGCCGGGGCGATCACGCGTGCGGGCCCGACCCGATGCGTGACGGCGGCGAGCTGGTCGGCAGCGAGCCCGTCCGCGAGGGCGCCGCTCGGGGCGCCCTCCCGCGTGATCGTCGTCCGGCCGAGCAGACCGACCGACTCGCGGTGGACGATCGGCAGGGACGCGTCACCGTCGAGCGCTGCCGTCAGCGGCCCGCGCGGTCCACCGTCGACCCATGCGGCGCGGCCGTCGGACAGCCGGACGTCGCCCGGTCCGCCGTCCACGACCGGACCCGCACCCGCGTGCCGTCGTGCCAGCTCGCCGTGCCACCAGCGCGGCGTGCCGTCGCGGAGGTCGACGGCGTTGGCCCAGACGACGTGCGCGAGCCGTTCACGGACGAGGTCGTGGCCGGCACCGACCTCGTGCGGCGCGCGCTCCGTGCGTTCCGGCTCCCGCAGGAGGGCGGCATCGACCGCGAGCTCGACGACCGTGCGTCGTCGCGCGAGCCACGCGGCTCCGAGCACGCCCAGCGCGGCCTCGGGCCGCTCGAGGCTCTCGGCAT
>JBEAQO010000151.1:0-3676 GCA_041163825.1 Actinomycetota bacterium
GCGAGGCGAAGACCTGGAGGAGCTGCAGGAGCGCGCCGGGACGGTTCGACTCGATGAAGACCACGATCGAGGTCTTGTCCCACCCGGTCGCCGCAGGCACGTGGTCGCCGACGACGACGAACCGGGTGAAGTTGCCCGTGCGATCGGTCACGTCGCGCGCGAGGACCTCGAGTCCGTAGCGCTCGGCCGCGAGCTCGTTGACGATGGCGACGTGACCGGGACCCGCCTCGGCGACCTCCTGGGCCGCACGTGCCGTCGAGGAGGCGGCGATGCGTTCCGCGCCGGGCGTCGCGTCAGCGAGCCAGCGTCGGCACGCGCCGAGCGCGACCGTGTGCGAGCGGACCGTGCGCGCGTCCGCCAGCACGGTGCCGGAGGGTGCGGCAGCGACCAGCGCCGCGGGGAGCTCGAGCTCGCCGTGGATGAGCAGGTCGAAGTCGAAGGCGAGCGCGTCGAGGGTCGCCGTCACCGAGCCCTCGAGCGTGTTCTCGATCGGGACGACGCCACGGGCGGCCTCGTCCGACTCGACCATACGGAGGACCTCGACGACGTCGACGCACGGCACGAGCAGGACCGCACCGTCCTCGTCGGGCCCGACACCCGCGATCAGCCTCGCCGCCGTCTCGGTGAAGGTCCCGGCCGGTCCGAGGTGGGCGACCCGCTCGCGGGCAGCGTCGTCGGCGCTCATCCGAGCCGCCGCACCGCGTCGGGCCCCTCGAGCGTGATCACGTCCGACGTGCGCGCGAGCGCCGCGCGGATCGCCGCCCGCTCCTCGTCCGAGAGCTCGCTCGTCCCCTGACCGTCCACGACGCGCTTGATGTAGGTGCGCCCGTCGCTGCGGCCGTTGATGGCACTGATGACGACACCGTCCCCGCGCTCGTCGAGCAGCGCGACGGAGAACGACAGCGCCCCTCCCATGTCCGCGAACGCGTCGTAGCGCACGACGCCGGTGCGGGAGAGCGCACCGCGGAGCTCCTCGCGCACGGCGTCGGAGTGTGCCGCGACCTCGGTGATGCGCTCGCGCAGGTCGGAGAGCCCCCGGGCGTTGCGCGCGAGCGCGGTCACCACGTCGAGCTCGCCGCCCTCGAACGCGCGGCGCTGCGAGCGGACGAGCATCCGGAGGCGCAGCGCCAGCGCCACCACCGAGACCACGGTCAGGAGGAGCGCCACCGCGAGCACGGGGACGAGCCACTGCAGGGTCGCATCGGTCAGCACGGTGGCTCCTCGGAGGGTGTCACCACGTCCGTCCGCGGTGCCGGACGCAGGCTAGCGCTCGGCGGTCGCGCGCCCCCGGCCCGCCCGGCGGTGCGGGGGACGCCGGTAGCCTCCCCTCCATGGACGCACCCGCTCCCCCACCCGGCGCCCCATCGGCGTCCCGGCCGAACGAGGCCCGCACCGTCGTCGGGGGCCGGTCGCGACGGGGTCGGCTGGTGCTCGCCGCCGGGCTCGCGCTGGTCGCGGCCGGCCTGCTCGCCTGGGACGTCCTGCGGCCCGCACCGGTCGTCGAGACCGTCGGCGAGGTCCCCGAACCCGTCATCAGCGCTCCGGCCCCGGCCCCGGAGCCGGCCCCCGTCGTGGTCACCGCGGCCGCGCCGATGACGATCAGCGTGCCCGCGATCGGCGTCGAGAGCGCCCCGATCGTCCCGGTCGGCCTCGAACCCGACGGCGAGATGGAGATCCCGGAGGACGTCGAGGTCCTCGGCTGGTACGAGCCGAGCGCGTCCTTCCCCGACTTCCCCGGTGTCGTGCCGGGGGCACCGACGGGCACCGCGGTCCTCTCGGGCCACGTCGACAGCCGGACGCAGGGGCGCGGCGTGTTCTACGACCTGCGGCTGCTCGACGTCGGGGACGAGATCGAGGTGTCCCACGCCGACGGCACGGTCACGCGCTTCGTGGTCACGGGACGCACGTCCTACGACAAGGACGAGATCCCGCTCGGCGAGATCTTCGTCTGGGACGGTCCCTCGCGGCTCGCGCTCATCACCTGCGGCGGTGAGTTCGACCGCACGGCACGCTCCTACACCGACAACATCGTCGTGCTCGCGGTCCCGGCGTGAGCACCGACGGGAGCGGCGCGACCTCCGGACCGCTCCTCCTCCCCGTCTCGCACGGTGCCGACGAGCCCGAGCGCGCGACGGTCCCGTTCATCGTCGCGGCCACCGCCGCGGTGAGCGGGCAGCCCGCCATCGTCGTCGCGACCGTGGATGGCGTGACGCTCGGCCTGCCCGACGTGGCTGCGGGCGTCGCCGAGGCGGGCATGCCCGCCCTCGTCGATCTGCAGCGCCAGCTCATCGAGGGCGGCGGCGAGCTGTGGCTGTGCAGCGCGTGCTGCCTCAAGCGCGGCATCACCGGCGACACCCCCCTCGTGGACGGCGCGACGATCGTCGGGGCGGCCCGCATCGTCGAGGCGCTGACCGTCGGCCGGGCGATCACCCTGGCCTGACGCACCGTTGCGAGCACGGTGCTCCCGGCCCGGCTCGAGCCCATGGGCGATCGGCTCAGGAGCGCGCTCGCTCCATCCAGGCCGAGAGCGGCTCCCCGGTCAGCCGCTCATGGGCCTCGAGGTAGCGCGTCCGCGTCGCCGCGACGACCGCATCGGGCAGCGCGGGCGCCGGCGGCTCACGGTCCCAGCCCATCGCGATGACGTGGTCGCGCACGTACTGCTTGTCGAAGCTCGGTGGCGACGATCCCGGCGCGTAACGGTCCGCCGGCCAGTAGCGCGACGAGTCCGGCGTGAGCACCTCGTCGATGAGCACGGGCCGACCGTCGACGAGCCCGAACTCGAGCTTCGTGTCGGCGAGCAGGATGCCGCGCTCAGCGGCATGCGCGGCCCCGTGCGCGAAGATCGCGAGCGAGAGGTCCCGGAGCAGGCCGGCGAGCTCCCCGCCGAGCTCGTCCACGAGCACGGTGAACGGCACGTTCTCGTCGTGCCCCGTGTCGTTCTTGCGCGCGGGGGTGAAGATCGGCTCCGGCAGCCGGGCGGCCTCGACGAGGCCGCCCGGCAGGGCGATGCCACAGACCGTGCCCTCGCGGCGGTACTCGACCCAGCCGGAGCCGGCGAGGTGACCGCGCACGACGCACTCGAACGGCACGACGTCCGTGCGTCGGCAGAGCATCACCCGCCCGGCGAGCTCGTCGGCCCGAGCAGCGACGCCCGGGGGCAGCTGAGAGCAGCGCGTCGCGAGCAGGTGGTGCTCGACCGTGTCAGCGAGCCGGTCGAACCAGAACGCCGAGAGCGCGGTCAGCACCCGTCCCTTGTCGGGCACCGTCGTCGGGTGCACCACGTCGAAGGTCGAGAGGCGATCGCTCGCGACGATCAGCAGCCGCTCGTCGTCGACGGCGTGGAGGTCGCGGACCTTGCCCGAGCGCAGGGGCTCGAGTCCCTCGATCGGAGCGGGACGTCGCTGCGGGACCGTCGGCTCGCTCAGCGCCCGCTCCCGTGCTCGTCGATGTCGGAGGGGGCGGAGCCTAGGAGGCGCGCGAGGTCCTCCGGCGTGTCCACGTCGGTCGGGGCGTCGCCCTCGACGTCCACGTCGACGACGCCGAGTCCCCCGAGGACCTCCCGCGCCCCGACGTCACCCTCGAGCACCGTGAGCGGGGCGAGGCTCGCGCGCGCGAACGCGACCGGATGGCCCGGTCCGTCGTCATGGAGGGCGCGGGCCGCGGGTGCACCGTCGAG
>JBEAQO010000152.1:0-2570 GCA_041163825.1 Actinomycetota bacterium
ATGGCGGCGACCGAGCCGAAGCGCTTGAGCAGGGCCCGACGCCGGGTCGGACCGATCCCCGGGACGCGTTCGAGCGCGGAGCCGGTCACGCTGGCCCTGCGGCGGCGACGCTGGTGCGCGAGCGCGAAACGGTGCGCCTCGTCGCGCACGCGCTGGACCAGGTAGCGGGCCTCGGATCCGCGAGGGAGCGTCACCGGCGTGCTGGCCCCGGGGAGCCACAGCTCCTCATGGCGCTTCGCCAGCGCCGCGAACGCGACACCCTCGAGCGGCAGGTCCGCCACGCCCTCGAGCGCGGCGGCGAGCTGGGTCGGCCCACCATCGACGATCACGAGCTGGGGCGGGTAGGCGAACGAGCGCGGTTCACCACCCGGCGGGACGGGCTCCGCCTGTTCCTCGAGCAGGCGCTCGAACCTCCGACGCACGACCTCACGCATCGCGGCCGGGTCGTCGTTGGCGTCACGCGAGAGCTTGAAGCTCCGATAGGCACGTGGGCGCGGGAGCCCGTCCTCGAGGACCACCATGGAGGCGACGACCCCGGTCCCGCCGAGGTGGGAGATGTCGTAGCACTCGATGCGCAGCGGAGCCTCCTCGAGCCCCAGCGCGCTGGCGAGCTCGGTCAGCGCGCGGCTGCGGGCGTCGAGGTCGCTCGCGCGCTTCAGGCGCGAGCGCTCGAAGGCGATGCGGGCGTTGTCCTCCACGGTGCGCAGGAACGCCAGCCGATCCCCGCGCTGCGGCACGACGAGACGGACGCGGGCAGCGCCGCTCCGACCGCTCGCACGCCGGCGCTCGGTGAGCAGCTCGGTGAGCACCTCCTCCTCGGCCGGTGCCGCCGGGACGAGGACGAGGGGCGGAACGTCGTCGATGCGGTCGGCGTAGAGCTGGACGAGGGCCGTGGTCACGAGTTCGTCGGTGCCGAGCCCCTCCGTCCGCTCGAGCGACCAGCCGGTCTGTCCGACGAGGCGGCCGCGCCGGACGAGGAACACGTGCACGCGGACCTCGAGCTCGTCGCCGTGGAACCCCACGGCATCGAGGTCGGTCTCGTCCGGCCAGACCACGTGCTGCTTCGCGACGATTCGACGCGCGGCCTCGAGCTGATCGCGCCGTCGGGCCGCGAGCTCGTAGCGCTGCGCGTCGGCGGCCTGGCGCATCTCGCGCTCGAGCCGCTCGAGGACCGGACCGCTCCCGCCGTCGAGGAAGGCCGCGAGCTCATCGACCAGTGCGCGGTGCGTCTCGACGCTCACCTCGCCCGTGCACGGCGCAGCGCAGCGACCGATGTGGTGGAGCAGGCAGGGTCGTCCGCTCGCGCGTGCACGGTCGTACACGCCCTTGGAGCAGCTTCGCACCGGGAACACCCGGATGAGGAGATCGAGCGTGTCACGGAGGTCGTTCGCGTTGACGTAGGGCCCGAAGCGACGGTCCCCGCGCGCGACCGCGCCACGCTGGATGCGCACCCGCGGGACCTCCTCGGAGGTCGTGAGCACGAGCTCCGGGTACGACTTGTCGTCGCGGAACACGACGTTGTAGCGCGGGGCGTGGCGCTGGATCAGCGTCCACTCGAGGTGCAGCGCCTCGGCCTCGGTCGCGACGACCATCCAGTCGACCGAGCGCGCGGACTCCAGCATGCGGCGGGTCCGCGGGGCGAGGCCCTCCGGGGAGCCGAAGTAGCTCGCCAGGCGCGAGCGCAGCGAGCGCGCCTTGCCGACGTAGAGCACCCGCCCGTGGGCGTCGCTGAACAGGTAGCAGCCCGGGGCCTCCGGGACCGTGCCCGGATCGGGGCGGAGGGCGCGCGCGGGCTCGTCCATCCGGGGCGAGGGTAGTGAGGCGCCCCTCGCCCGACGGGACGCCCGCGCTCCTAGGCTCGCCCCATGACTCCGTTCCTCTCGGCCGTGGCCGACGGGCCGTGCGACCCGGAGGGTCCCGGCGCGTGGCTCTGCCAGCGCGTCCTCGAGGCCACCGACGCCGAGGTCGCTGCCCGCATCGCGGGCCTGGTCGGCGGGACCCTGCGCGTCATCCTCCTGCTCCTCGCCACCTACGTCCTCGCACGCGGGCTGCGCGGCGCGGTCGCTCGCCTGAGCCGTCGTCTCGAGCGTCGCATCGCGGAGCGCCTCGACCGCGCCCAGTCGCGCGGCCGGATCAGCGAGACACAGCGCGACCGGCTCCGTCGTCGTCAACGGCTCCAGGCCGTGACGGGCGTGCTTCGGGGGCTCGTCGGCACGGTCGTGTGGTTCAGCGGCATCGTGTTCACGCTCACGCAGCTCGGGATCTCGCTCCAGCCGATCCTCGCCGGAGCGGGACTCGCGGGCATCCTCATCGGCTTCGGCGCCCAGCAGCTGGTCCGCGACGTGCTGGCCGGCTTCGCCATCCTGATCGAGGACCAGTTCGGCATCGGTGACTGGGTCGAGGTCGACGCCAAGGTCGGTGTCGTCGAGCGCGTGGGGCTTCGCTCGACGGCGTTCCGCGACGTCGATGGCACCGTCCACCACGTGCTCAACGGCCACCTCCAGCACGTCGCGAACCTCTCCCAGGAGTGGGCCCGGGCGACGTTCGACGTCCCGCTGGCGCTCGACGCG
>JBEAQO010000153.1:0-2888 GCA_041163825.1 Actinomycetota bacterium
AGCCGCCCGGTGACCTTGGGGAACCAGTAGTAGATGCCGGAGATCAGCCCGAAGAGCGCACCACCGAAGAGCACGTAGTGGAAGTGCGCGACGACGTAGTAGGTGTCGTGCTGCTGCGCGTTGTGCGGGACGATCGAGTGGCTCACGCCCGAGAGCCCGCCGATGGTGAACATCGACACGAACCCGACGCTGAACAGCATCGCGGTCGTGAACCGGATCTTGCCGCCCCACATCGTGAAGACCCAGTTGAAGACCTTGATGCCGGTGGGGACCGCGATGAACATCGTCGCGAGCCCGAAGGCCGCGCGCGAGACCGGGCCGATGGCCGAGGTGAACATGTGGTGGGCCCACACGCCGAAGCCGATGAAGCCGATCGCCGCCCCCGCGAACGCCATCGCGGCGTAGCCGAACAACGGCTTGCGGCTGAAGGTCGGCAGGACCTCCGAGACGATGCCCATCGCCGGGAGGACCATGATGTAGACCTCGGGATGCCCGAACAGCCAGAACAGGTGCTGGTAGAGCATCGGATCGCCACCGGAGGCGGGCTGGAAGAACTGGGTGCCGAAGGACGCATCGAACTGCAGCATGAACAGCGCCACGGCGATGATCGGCACGGCGAACAGCAGCAGGAAGCTCGTGACCAGCGCCATCCAGATGAACATCGGCATCCGCATGAAGGTCATGCCCGGTGCACGCATGTTGAGGATGGTGACGATGAAGTTGATGGACGCCGCCAGGGACGACACGCCGAGGATCTGCAGCCCGACCGCGTAGAAGGTCATGTTGGACACGGCGTTCGTCGACAGCGGCGCGTAGCCGACCCAGCTGCCGTTGGGCGCACCGCCGAGGAGGAAGGAGCTGTAGAGGAAGATGCCGCCGAAGAAGAACATCCAGTAGCTGAAGGCGTTCAGGCGCGGGAACGCGACGTCGCGCGCACCGATCATCAGCGGGATGAGGTAGTTGAAGAACGCAGCGGCGAGCGGCATCACCACGAGGAAGACCATCGTGATGCCGTGCATCGTGAAGACCTGGTTGTAGATCTCCTCGGTGAGCAGCGACTGCTCGGCCTGCGCCAGCTGCGCGCGGATCAGGCTCGACTCCACGCCACCGAGGAAGAAGTACACGAGCACCGTCACGAAGTACATGATGCCGATGCGCTTGTGGTCGGTCGTCGTGATCCAGCTCATCAGCCCGTGCTCGGCCGAGGGTCGGCCGCTGAAGCGCGCCGGCCGCTCCGTCGTCACGCTGGCCATCCGGTCCTCCTCCGTGCTGCCCCGCGCACGGCGCGGGACGCGTCCCCCACGCTCAGCGCAGGGTCATCAGGTACGCGACGAGCGCATCGAGCTCGTCCTCGGACAGGTTCAGGTTCGGCATGCCGATGCCGTTGACCTCGTACTGCATGGGCTTGAGCTCGTTGGGGTTCGCGAGCCAGGCGCGCAGCGTCTCCTCGTCGAGCGTGTGGACCGCGCCGATGAACTCCTCGCGGCTGAAGAGGTGCGTCAGGTCGGGCCCCTGACCCGGACCGCGGACGGTCGAGCCCTCCCACACCTGGTGGCAGGAGGCGCAGGCCTGGCGCTCGCCGAGGTCCGCGAAGAGCTCCCGACCGCGCGCCTCGAGCGTGCCGGCCGCCGGCACCGCGGCGGGCTGCTGCTGGGACGCCACCCAGACCTCGAAGTCCTCGGGCGTCATCGCCTCGACCCGGGCGCGCATGTTCACGTGCGAGAGGCCACAGAACTCGGCGCACTGGCCGAGGTAACGGCCCGGTTCGTCGGCCTGGAGGTTCAGGTAGGTCGTCTTGCCCGGGACCATGTCCTGCTTACCGGCGAGCCTCGGGATCCAGAACGAGTGGATCACCCCGAGGTCGGGCGAGCGCTGGAGGTCGGCCGCGGTCATCGTGAGACGCACGGGGACCCCGACGGGGATGGCCATCTCGTTCGCGGTGTAGATGTCGTAGTCCGGGTAGTAGTACTCGAACCACCAGCGGTGACCGATGACCTCGACCTCGAGGTAGTCGTCGGGCGCCGCCATCGTCTCGAAGA
Organism: Actinomycetota bacterium; assembly: GCA_041163825.1. Classification (GTDB taxonomy): domain Bacteria; phylum Actinomycetota; class Nitriliruptoria; order Nitriliruptorales; family Nitriliruptoraceae; genus JBEAQO01. The sequence goes on from JBEAQO010000153.1 coordinate 2,040, forward strand.
CCGTGCGCACCGTCGGCACCGCGATGACGGCGAGGATCAGGGTCGGGATGACGGTCCAGAGGATCTCGAGGCGGGTGTTGCCCTCGACCTGCTTGGGCAGCGACCCGTCGTCATCGGACCGCTGACGGAACCGGAACACGGAGTAGAGGATGAGTGCCTGGACCAGGACGAACACGCCGATGGCGATCGCGAACACCGGCCGGATGAGGTCGTGGGGCACCTGGGCGTAGGGGCCGGCGGGGTCGAGCGCGCTCTGGTCGCCGCTGCACCCGGCCAGCAGGAGGACGAGGGCCGCCAGCGCCACCGGCCGTGCGCGTCGGACCACGTTCCCTCACCCTCCGTTCGGTTCCGGGCACCGGACCCCGCCCGGCCGGCCCGCGCGGCCCGAGGGCGCAGCGAGGCCGCCCACCGGCGCGGCCCGCATCGTAGCCGCGCCCCGGGGAGGGCCCACCACGCGGGGCCCGGCCGACGCGCGCGCTCCCGGGCTCAGGGCTCCCAGCGGAACGCACGTGCCGCGACCCCCGTCGCGACCGCGGCCCACAGCCCGAGCCGGATCGCGGGCCCGAGGATCGCTCCCTCCACGGCCCCACCCGCTGCCGCGCCTCCGAGGAGCGCCCTCAGGGCCTCACCGAGCGCGCCGACGGGCGCGAGCGCGCCGAGGCGCGCGAGGCCCTCGGGCAGGACCGCCGCGTCGAAGGCCACACCGCTGATCGCGACGAGGACCAGGAACAGCGCGTTCGCGCCCGCGAGCGTCGCCTCGGCCCGCAGCGTCCCGGCCATCAGCAGACCCGTCGCGGTCGTCGCGAACGCACCGAGCGCGATCAGACCGAGCACGCCGGACCACGCGGC
>JBEAQO010000154.1:0-7370 GCA_041163825.1 Actinomycetota bacterium
TGCCCGACGACACCGTCGAGATCATCTGCGCCGACCTCGGCATCGAGGTCTACTTCATGTCGGAGGCCGAGGCCGAGTTCGGCATCGAGGAGGAGCGGCCCGAGGACCTCGTGCCGCGCGCCCCGGTCATCACGGTGCTCGGGCACGTCGACCACGGCAAGACGCTGCTGCTCGACGCGATCCGCAAGACCGACGTCGTGTCCGGTGAGGCCGGCGGCATCACCCAGCACATCGGCGCCTACCAGGTCCAGCGCGACGGCCGTCCGGTGACCTTCATCGACACCCCGGGCCACGAGGCGTTCACGCAGATGCGTGCGCGCGGGGCGCAGGTCACCGACGTCGCGATCCTCGTCGTCGCGGCGAACGACGGCGTGATGCCCCAGACCGTCGAGGCCATCTCGCACGCCAAGGCCGCCGGGGTCCCGATCGTCGTCGCCGTGAACAAGGTGGACCTTCCCGAGGCGGACCCGACGCGGGTCAAGTCCCAGCTCGTCGAGCACGGCCTCGTGCCCGAGGACTTCGGGGGCGACGTCGCGACCGTCGACGTGTCGGCCAAGACCGGTCAGGGTCTCGACGACCTGCTCGAGGTCGTGCTGCTCCAGGCCGATGTCCTCGAGCTCAAGGCCGACCCGGACAAGGACGCGCGCGGTCGGGTCATCGAGGCGCACCTCGACCGCGGCCGCGGCCCGGTCGCGACCGTGCTCGTCCAGGCGGGGACCCTGCGTCGTGGGGACGTGCTCGTCGCTGGCACCGCCGACGGGCGCATCCGTGCGATGTTCGACGAGAACGGCGACACGGTCGAGGAGGCCGGGCCGTCGCGCCCGGTCCAGGTCCTCGGCCTCGACGAGGTCCCCGAGGCCGGCGACGAGTTCCGCGTCGTCGACGAGGAGCGCCTCGCGCGCGACGTCGCTGAGCGCCGTGCCGCGCGCGAGCGTCGCAAGGAGCTCGCCGAGCGTCGCCCGACCACCCTCGAGGAGTTCACGAGCGCGGTCGAGGCCGGCGAGAAGGCGACCCTCAACGTCATCATCAAGGCCGACGTGTCGGGCTCGGCCGAGGCCCTCGAGGACGCGCTGCTCAAGCTCGAGCTCGACGAGGTCCAGGTCCGCGTCCTGCAGAAGGGCGTGGGCGCGATCTCGCAGGGCGACGTGCGGCTCGCGGAGGCGTCGAACGCGATCATCGTCGCGTTCAACGTGCGTCCCGGCCCCAACGTCCGTGAGGAGATCCAGCGCTCCGGCGTGGACGTCCGGACCTACCGCATCATCTACGAGGCCATCGACGACATCCAGCGCGCCGTGCGCGGCATGCTCGCGCCCGAGATCCGCGAGCAGGTCCTCGGCGAGGCCGAGGTCCGTGAGGTCTTCCGCGTGCCCAGGATCGGCTTCGTGTTCGGCTGCATGGTCACCGAGGGGCTCGTGCGGCGCGACGCGAAGGTCCGCGTGGTCCGCGAGGGCGTGGTCATCGCCGAGGACGGCATCTCCACGCTCCGACGCTTCAAGGACGATGCGCGCGAGGTCGCACAGGGCTTCGAGTGCGGCATCGGCCTGCAGCGCTTCCAGGACGTGAAGGTCGGCGACGTGTTCGAGGTGTTCGAGACCGTCGAGGTCGCGCGCACCTGATCCCGGCGTGCCCGGCGGTGCACGAGCGCCGGCGGGCCGAGCGTGCGACCGCGGCGGTCCGGGGGTGGCGATGGCGACGAACCGCCTGCACCACGGGCTCGCCCGCCTGGACCTGCACCTCCCGGGCGCCTCGAGCCTCAAGGACCGCCGGCAGGCGGTCACGCGGGTCGCGGCGGCGCTGCGCGGCGAGCTCGGCTGCTCGGTCGCCGACCTCGGGCCCGACGGGGTCTGGCAGCGGGCGGTGCTCGGGGTCGCGGTCGCGGCCTCGAGCGCGACCGGGGTCGAGCGCGTGCTCGAGCGGCTCGTGCCGCTGGCCGAGCGCGACCCACGCGTCGAGGTGGCCGGCTGCACGACCTGGCAGGACACGCTCGACGCGGACGACTGAGCGGCCGGCCGCAGCACCCGCGCGGTGCGCGGACCGGGATGCGCAGCAGCGAGGAGGACGACGATGGCACGGCGCAGGAACCCCCGCGTGGACCGGGACGTGCGCGCCGCGATCGCCGACATCCTCGAGACCGAGATCGCCGACCCCCGACTCGACCTCGTCAGCATCACCTCGGTGGAGGTCACCCCCGACCAGGACGTCGCCGTCGTGCTGTGGTCGACGCCCGACCCCACGCTCGTCCGCACGGAGGGCCCGGGGGCGGGTGCCGCGCTGCCCCGGCCCGACCAGGTGACCGCGGCGCTCGAGTCGGCCGCCCCGCGCATCCGCGCGCTGCTCGGTCGTCGGGTGCGGCTGCGGGTGACGCCGGAGCTGCGCTTCCGCCCCGATCCGATGCTCGCGAGCGCGGACCGCATCGAGCGCCTCCTGCGTGGGCTCGAGGACGGCGCGTCGTGAGCGCGGTGGGACCCGAGGGCGTGCTCGTGATCGACAAGCCCGCCGGCATGACCTCCCACGACGTCGTCGCACGCGTGCGGCGCATCCTCGGCACGCGCCGGGTGGGCCACACCGGCACGCTGGATCCCGGTGCGACCGGGGTGCTGGTGTGCTGCGTGGGCCGCGCGACGCGCCTCGTCGACACGCTCCAGGCCGGCACGAAGACCTATGCCGCCACGGCGACCCTCGGCGTCGAGACGACGAGCCAGGACCTCGATGGCGAGGTCCTCGCGACGACGGACGCCTCCGGGCTCGACGAGCACGTCGTGTGCCAGGCGCTGATGGCGTTCCAGGGCCCCATCCGGCAGGTCCCGCCGATGGTCTCGGCGGTGAAGGTCGGTGGTGAGCGCCTGCACGCCAAGGCGCGGCGCGGCGAGGTCGTCGAGCGCGAACCGCGCGAGGTCGTCGTCGATGACCTCGTCGTCGAGTCCTTCGCGCCGGGGGAGCGGGCGGAGCTGCGCTTCCTCGTCACCTGCTCGGCCGGCACCTACGTGCGCACCGTCGCCCACGACCTCGGGCGCGCGCTCGGGGTCGGTGGCGCGCTCTCGCGCCTGCGTCGGCTGGCCAATGGTCCCTTCACGCTCGAGGAGGCGCTCACGCTCGAGACGCTCGAGGCGCGCGTGGCGGAGGCGGGCGCTGCCGCGGTGCTGCTCGACCCGCTCGCGGCGCTCGCTCGCGTCGTCCCCGTCGTCGAGGTCGATGCCGAGCGGGCGCGCGACGTCGGGCACGGACGCGGCATCGCGGTCGAGCTCGGGACCCTGCCGCCCGACGCCACGCGCGTCGCGCTCGCCGCCGGTGGGAGGCTCCTCGCGCTCCACGCCCTCGAGGCGGTCGGGTCGGACGGCACGACCGCGCGGACGCGTCCGCTCGTCGTCCTCGCCGCCTCCGATGGCAGTTCGGGCGATGGCGGGGCGGCCGACGGCGGGGCGGCGGAGGGCGCCGCGGGATGAGCGCACCGGCCTCCGTCGTCACCATCGGCAACCTCGACGGTGTGCACCTCGGGCATCAGCGCCTGGTCGGGCGCGCGGTCGGTCTCGCGCGCGAGCACGGGCTGCGCGCGGTCGCGCTGACCTTCGACCCGCACCCGGCGACGCTGCTGCGTCCCGAGCGCGCGCCGCTGCTGCTCCAGCCGATCGAGGAACGCAGCGCGCTGCTGCGCTCGCACGGCATCGACCACGTCGAGGTCGTCGCCTTCGACCGCGAGCTCGCCGCGCTCGAACCGGACGCGTTCGTCACGCGGATCCTCGTCGAGCGGCTCGGTGCGCGCCACGTGGTCGTCGGTGAGAACTTCCGCTACGGCCGCGGCGCGGCCGGCGACGTCGCCGCGCTCGAGCGCGCCGGTTCGGCCGCGGGCTTCGGCGTCACGCGGGTCGGGCTCGTCGTCGCCGGCGGCGTGCCGGTCTCGTCGACCGCGGTGCGCGAGGCGGTCGCCTCCGGCGAGGTCGAGCGCGCGACGACGCTGCTCGGTCGCCCCTTCTCGCTCGCCGGTGAGGTCGTCGCCGGTGACGGCCGGGGCCGCACGATCGGGGTGCCGACCGCCAACGTGGCGTACGGCGCCGGGCTCGTGCTGCCCGCCGACGGCGTCTACGCCGGGCATGCCAGGGTGGTCGGCGCGTCGGGGCCGGAGGGCCCCGGCGCGGCCTGCGTCATCAACGTCGGCCATCGGCCGACCTTCGACGGCCGCACGCGCACCGTCGAGGCGCACCTGCTCGATGTCGAGCCCGACCTCTACGGGCAGCGCCTGAGCGTGACCTTCGAGCACCGGCTGCGGGGCGAGCAGCGCTTCGACTCCGCGCAGGCCCTCGTCGAGCGCATCCGAGCCGACGTGGCCCTGGCCCGGACCCGGCTCTCCGAGGGCGCCTGAGCCCCGATCGGGGCCGTACGCCGCCTCGGGAGCCCGGGCGGCCGGTTGCCGTTCCGGCGCCGATGTGGGACACTCCCGACCACCGCGGCGGTTCCGCCGCGGTCCACCTCGCCCGTTCGGGTGTCGGGGTCCTCCGCGAGCCGTTGCGCGTCGTGACGCGCGGCCGCTGGGCCCCCTCCGGGAGCCACCCGCTCCCGACCCGGCGACGCAGGGCCGACACGACAGGAGCATCCGTTGGCCGCAGAACTGCCCGCTGACAAGCAGGCCATCATCGAGCGCTTCGCTCGCACACCGGGGGACACCGGCTCGCCCGAGGTCCAGATCGCGCTGCTGACGCAGCGCATCTCGCACCTCACCGAGCACCTCCGCACCCACGCCCACGACCATCACTCCCGTCGGGGACTGCTGATGCTCGTCGGGCAGCGCCGTCGTCTCCTGAACTACCTCAGGAACCGCGACGTCGAGCGTTACCGTTCCATCATCGGCGAGCTCGAACTGCGCCGCTGAGCACGACCGGTCGGGGCCGCCCGGTCCCGACCGTGCACCGCCCCCTCCCGTCCGCGACGTCGGCCGGTGGGGGCGGGGCGACCACCACCGGGGCCCTCGGGTCCGACGGTCGCGTCGGTCGTCAGTGGAGGGCGCTCGGACCCCTCGCCCCCTCGCGGGGGCACGGGACCGGGCCGCGAGCGTCCCCCACTGATGGACCGGGCCCGTCGGCCTCGATGCCCCTCCCGCGCGCGATGCGCGGGACGACATCGAAGGAGGCCCACATGGGCTCGCTCGGCACCCACGAGCACACCGTCGACATCGACGGCAAGGAACTGATCTTCGAGGCGGGACTCCTCGCCCAGCAGGCCGGCGGCGCCGTCGTCGTCGGCATCGGGGACACCAAGGTCCTCTCCACCACCACCGCCAGCCGCCAGCCGAAGGAGTTCCTCGGCTTCTTCCCGCTGACCATCGAGGTCGAGGAGCGGATGTACGCGGCGGGCCGCATCCCGGGTTCGTTCTTCAAGCGCGAGGGTCGTCCCTCCGAGAACGCGATCCTGACCTGCCGGCTGACCGACCGTCCGCTGCGTCCGACCTTCGCCGAAGGCCTGCGCAACGAGATCCAGGTCGTCAACACCGTCATCCAGACGACCCAGTTCGACCCCTACGACGTGATCGCCATGAACGGCGCGTCGCTCGCGACGATGCTCGCTGGCGTGCCCTTCGACGGCCCGGTCGCGTCGCTGCGCTACGCGCTCATGCGCGACGGCAACTGGGTCGCGTTCCCCTCGTTCGAGGAGCTCGACGAGGAGGCCGTGTTCAACATGGTCATCGCCGGGCGCGTCGAGGACGACGGTGAGGTCGCGATCCTGATGATCGAGGCCGAGGCGACCCCGAACGCGGTCGTCATGATCGACATGGGCGCCTCCGCCCCGACCGAGGAGGTCGTGAGCGCCGGCATCGAGGCCGCCAAGCCGATCATCAAGCGCCTCTGCGAGGCCCAGGCGGCGTTCGTCGCCAAGGTCGGGCCGCGCCCGCAGGGCGACTTCCCGATCTTCGTCGACTATTCCGACGAGGTCTTCGCTGCGGTCTCGGCCGCCGGCATGGCCGAGGTCGAGGCCGTCTACCGCGACGGGTCGCTCAAGAAGGAGGGTCGCGAGGAGCGCCTCTCCGCGGTCCGCCAGTCGGTCCTCGAGCGCGTGGCCGCGCAGGGGGTGGGCGACCTCGACGCGGAGGCGCTCGACAAGCAGGCCCGCGAGGCCTTCCGCTCGCTCGAGAAGAAGGTCGTGCGGCGCCTGATCGTCGACGACGGCTTCCGTGTCGACGGCCGCGGCCCGCGTGACCTGCGGCCGGTCTCGGCTCGGGTCGGCGTGTTGCCTCGCACCCATGGCTCGGCGCTCTTCCAGCGCGGCGAGACCCAGGTCATGAGCGTGCTCGCGCTCGGCACCACGCGCGAGGGTCAGCGCATCGACACCCTCGACCCGCAGGACGAGAAACTGTTCCTGCACCACTACAACATGCCGCCCTACTCGACCGGGGAGACCGGCCGGGTCGGCTCGCCCAAGCGGCGCGAGATCGGCCACGGCGCGCTCGCTGAGCGTGCCATCGTGCCGGTCCTGCCCGCGACCGAGGACTGGCCCTACGCCATGCGGGTCGTCTCCGACGTGCTCGGCTCGAACGGGTCGACCTCGATGGGTTCGGTCTGTGCGACCTCGCTCGCGCTGATGGACGGCGGCGTGCCGACCCATGCGCCCGTCGCCGGCATCGCGATGGGCCTCGTGTACGAGAACGGCAAGTACACGACGCTGACCGACATCCAGGGCGTCGAGGACTTCTACGGCGACATGGACTTCAAGGTCGCCGGGCCGGAGGGCTTCATCACGGCCCTGCAGCTCGACACCAAGCTCGCCGGCATCCCGGCCAAGGTCCTCCAGGACGCGCTCGGCCAGGCCCGCGAGGCCCGGCTCGAGATCCTCACGATCATGAACGCCGCGATCGCCGCTCCGCGCGAGGAGGTCGCCCCGACCGCCCCGCGCGTGCAGATCATCCACATCCCGCAGGACAAGATCGGCGAGGTCATCGGCCCGCGCGGCAAGATCATCAAGGAGCTGGTCGAGCAGACCGGCGCCCAGATCGACGTCGACGAGGAGGGTGGCCGCGGGGTCGTCAAGGTCTACGCGACCAACGCGGAGATGGCCAAGGACGCGGTCGACCGCATCAACGCCATCGCCAACCCGACGCTGCCCGAGGTCGGCGAGCGCTACTCCGCGACGGTGGTCAAGACCTCCGACTTCGGGGCGTTCGTGAACCTCACGCCCGGCATCGACGGGCTGCTCCACATCTCGGAGCTCGGCAAGATGGTCGGCAAGCGCCTCGACCACGCCGACGAGGCGGTCGAGGTCGGTCAGCAGGTCCTGGTCCTCGTCAAGGAGGTCCTCGACGGCGGGCGCAAGTTCAAGCTCGAGTACGTCGGGGAGAAGGCCGAGCGTCAGGACGGCGGCGACCGCGGCGGCGACCGTGGCGGCGA
>JBEAQO010000155.1:0-6787 GCA_041163825.1 Actinomycetota bacterium
GTCGGGTCGAAGTCGTTGCAGGGGGTGAGGTCCTGGGGGCAGGCCGAGAGCAGGACGACGAGGTCCATCTCGGCCCGGAGCGCGATGCGCGAGCCGGCAGGGTGGGCCGCCGGATCGGTCACGACCCGTCCCTCGTCGGTCACGCGGTTGTGCATGAAGACGTTCCAGGCCATCTCGCCGTGGAGGTCGCGCTCGACGCCGAGCAGGTCGCGGGCCTGCTCGAGGTTCTGGAGGCACGAGCCGTGGTCGAGGATGCCGTAGTCGCGCGAGTAGCGCTCCGGGTCGCAGCAGGGCACGACGAGGTCGTGCTTGCCGACGTCGTCGCGGAGGATGGTGAACATCGGGTCCCGATGGTTGCTGAACAGCTGGCCCCCGACCTCGAGCCGGATGCTCGCGTTGCACGACACGGTGTGGGCCGGTGAGAAGTAGACGTCGGGGTCGGCCTCGGACCAGGCGATGAGGTCCCCGACCTGCTTGCCCTCGAGGTCGACGACCTCGAGCACCGTGCCCTTGGGCACGCGGACCCCACGACCCTCACGGGCCGGGACGGTCACCTCGGCGATGGCTGCTGCCTCCTGCGTCATGAGTGTGCTCCTCGGGTCGCCGCTCGGCGGCGCGGTCTCGGGTCGCCGCGTCGCGGCGGGTGCTCAGGTGACGTGCAGGGATCCCGGCGGGTCCGGCATCGCTGGTTCGACGGTGACCTGCCGGGCCGCCGCCGGCGTGTTGCGGCTCTTGAGCGCGCGGACCTCACCATCGATGAGCACGGCGGTGATGCCGGGGAGGTCGCCCCGCGCGAGCGCGCCGAGCGCGTCGTCCGCGAGCCCACCGCGCGGCGCGTCCATCACCGCGAGGTCCGCGGCGCGGCCGACCTCGATGACGCCGGTGTCGAGCGAGTAGACGCGCGCGATGGTGCCCGAGGCCCAGGCCCAGGTGACGGCCGGGTCGACCCCGGCGAGGGAGGAGAGCTCGGCCATCGTCTTGAGCACGCCGAGCGGCATGACGCCGGTCCCGGTCGGGGTGTCGGAGCCGATGAGGACGCGGTGCTCGGCACCGGCGTCGCGCGCGAGCTCGACGAGCTCGATGGCGCTGCGCAGGTTGCCGGCCTGCACGATCTGGAGCGCCATGTCCGTCTCGCGCACGATGGTGGCGAGGCCCTCCGGATCGAGCGAGGTCGGCCCGCCGTTGAGGTGCCCGCAGACGTCGGGAGCGAGCGCGAGCAGGTGCCGGGTGGAGATCGGCTCGGAGCTCGGGATCGACGCGCCGCCGGAGTGGCACATCACGACGATGCCGGCGGCCTGCGCGGCGCGCACCTGGGGCACGCCGTCCATCGGGTCGGCGTAGCGGCCGAACCCGAACTTGGCGAGCCGCACGCCCTCGGCGGCGATCTCGGCGAGGTCGGCGTCGGTCAGGGTCGGTTCGAGCACGACCGCGCCGCCGTTGACCTTCATGCCGTTGGGGCGGTAGTTCGCCCACGAGCGCTGCGCGACGACCGCGAGCGCCTTGACCCCGGCGGCGTCCCACGGACGGCCCGGCAGGTGGATCTCGCCGGGCGAGATGACGCTCGTGATGCCGCCATGGACGTAGGAGGCGAGGAACCCGACGGTGGACTGGCGCGGGGTGTAGTCCCCGAGCACGACGTGGCAGTGGCTGTCGATGAGCCCCGGTCCGACGGTCGCACCGTGGACGTCGATGGTCCGGTCGGGGGGCGCGGCGGGCGCGTCCGTGCCGATGGCGGCGATGCGCCCGTCGACGAGTTCGAGCGTCGTCGCCGGGCTCGTCGGCGCGGCGAGGTCGCCCGTGACGAGCGTGCCGATGCCGTGGATCCAGGTCCGCATCCTCTGCTCCCTCCTCCGCCCCCGGTGCGGCTCAGCGCGCCAGTCGCGAGATCGCGCCGAGCCCGGCGCGCTCGGCGAGCGTGCTCGCCGCCGCGCGCGAGCGCGCGACGATCTCGTCGACCTCGACGTGGACGATGCGCCCGTCCTCGACCGAGCGGACCCCGTCGACCCAGACGTCGCGGACCTCGCGCGGCCCGGCGACGTAGACGAGCGCCTGATGGGGGTCGTGGACGTTGGCGAGCGTCGGCGAGGTCCCGTCGAGCACGACGAGGTCGGCGGCCTTGCCGGGCGCGATCGAGCCGACCTCGGCGTCCATGCCGAGCGCACGCGCCCCGTCGATCGTCGCCATCCGGAACGCGTCGCGCGCGAGCATCGAGCGCGCCCGCAGCGAGTGGACGCGCTGGAGCAGCACCGCGGACTTCATCGCCTCGAGGTAGTCCTGCCGGTCGTTGCTCGCCGGCCCGTCGACCCCGATGCCCACGGTGATGCCCATCTCGCGCAGCTCCGGCACGGGGCAGACCCCGGAGGCGAGGATCATGTTGGCGACCGGGTTGTGGGCGACGGCGACGTCGTGGGCGAGCAGCGCCTCACGGTCGTCGCGGTCGAGCCAGACGCAGTGCGCGGCGAGCGTGGGCACGTCGAGGAGCCCCTCGCGCGCGGCGAAGAGGATCGGCGACACGCCGCGGAGCGAACGGATCGCGGTGACCTCCTCGCGCACCTCCTGCAGGTGGATGTGCACGCCGTGGCCACCCTCGCGGGCGTAGTCGATGACGCGGCGCCGGAGGTCGTCGGACAGCACGCCGATGGCGGCCACCCCCACGCGGAAGCGGGAGAGCCGGCTCGCTCCGGCCGCCTCGCGCAGCGCCTCGTGCTCCTCCATGACGCGACCGGCCTGGGCGGTCGGGCGGCTGTCGCCGCAGCCGTAGGAGACGACCCCACGCAGCCCGAGCTCGTCGAGCGCGCGCACCACCGCCGGGGTGACGGGTCCGCCACCGGAGGGCGGGTCGAACACGAACATGTCGTTCGCGGTGGTGATGCCGGTGGCGAGCATCTGCATGCCGGCGAGCAGCGTGCCGAGGTGCGCCATCTCGGCGTCGAGGTGGGGCGCGACCGGGCCGATCAGCGCGACGAACCACTCGAAGAGGTTCGCCTCCTCGGCGAGGCCGGTCAAGAGGCCCTCCGAGAAGTGGCCGTGGACGTTGACGAAGCCGGGCGTGACGAGGTCGTGCTCGGTGCCGCGGACCGCATCGTCGGGGTGCGCCGCGGCGAGCTCGTCGAACGGTCCGACGGCGTCGATCCGGCTCCCGACGACGCGGACGGCACCGTGCTCGAGGACGTCGCCACCCGCGAACTCGGCATCGGTGCCGAGCACGTAGCGGCCGCGGACGAGCGTGCCGGTCGCGGTGGTGGTCATGGCGTCACCTCGCGGAGCGGGTCGTGCCGCGCGCCCCGATGCACGGCCCCGACGTGCGGGCCCGACGGACGACTCCGGCGCGCGGGCCCGACGCGCGGACTCGGCCGTGCCCGGGGGTGGGCCCCGGGCACGGCCGAGCGTCGTGCGTCGTTACGGCAGCGAGATGGACGAGTCGATGAACTGGTTGGTCACGACGTCATCGGCGCTGAGGCCCGCGACGTCGAAGTCCGTCACGGCCGCGATGATGTCACGCAGTCCCTCGACGCGCGCGGTGTCGAAGCTGCCCACCGCACCGTCCGAACCGTTGCCCAGGATGCCGAGCTCGAGCATGCCGTCGTACGCGTACTCGGCCGTCCCGAGGTCGTAGAGCCATCCCGTGTCGTACTGGGTCACCAGGTCGACGACGACGTCGTGGACCGGGCCGGGGTTCGCGACGTAGTCCACGATGCCCTGCTGGAAGATCGGGACGAGGGCCGTGAAGCAGTCGGCCTTCTCCGTCACGTCGTCGGGACGCACCGTGAGGCTCTGGAAGTACTCCTCGAACCCGGTGTCGTGGATGAGCGCGATCTTGACCGGCTTGCCCCAGTCGTCGGCGAGCAGGGTCTCGTAGAGGTAGGGCTCCGCCGTGGCGAACCCGGCCTCGGCGACATCGCCGCCGGCCGCGATGAAGGACGCCGGCTTCGGGGAGTCGGAGAAGTCCGCCTGCCCCTCGTTCCAGATGCCCTCGGCCACGAAGTAGTTCACCCACACGTTGAGGCCGGCGGCACCGACGAGGACGGTGACGTTCTCGTCCTTGAGGTCCGCGATGGTCTCGGCGTCCGGGTAGGTCTCCGGGTCCCAGTAGATGCTGTAGGGGCTCTTCTCCATCGTCGTCATGACGCTGATGACGGGGAGGTCGCCCTGGGTGGTCATGGTCTCACCGACCCGGCCGAAGCCGAAGGTGATGTCCGGGTCCTGGTAGAGCAGCGACTGCGCGTCCTGGAACCCGACCGCCGAGCCGCCGATGCGGATCTCGATGTCGAGCCCGGTGTCCTCGCCCGACGAGACGAGCGGGCCACGCACCCGCTTGAGCTCGGTGTCCACCTCGTAGGGCGAACCGAGCAGCTGGTAGATCATGCCGTGCTCCGCCTCCGGCTCCCAGTCGAGCTGGACGACCACGGTCTCCGGGCAACTCTCGAGCCCGCCGGCGGCGGCCTCCTCGGCGGGGGCCTCCTCGGCCGGCGCCTCCTCGGCCGGCGCCTCCGCCGCTTCCTCACCGCCGCCGCAGGCCGCGGCGCCGAGCGCGAGGACGGCGAGGGTTGCGGCCAGCGTCGTACGACGCGAGCGTGTCCTCCGGTACGTCATCTCCCATTCCTCCTGCCGCCGATGCGGCCCACCCCTCGGGTCGTTCCGGTCGTCCGGCGGGGGTGCGCCGGACGACCCCTCCCGAGCGCCCTAGCTGGCACCCGGGTGGCTTCGCGTCTCGGCCCAGTCGCCGACCGCGCGGCGCCCGATGGCGCCGAACAGCGAGAAGACGGCCACGCCGAGCAGGCAGGACACGAGCACCGCCGCGAGAAGCGCCTCCGACGACAGCCGGGACGCGTAGCGCGAGAGCAGCATCCCGAGGCCGGGCGTGCCGCGTCCGAAGAAGAAGTCCCCGACGATCGCGCCGATCACCGAGAGGCCCGCGGAGGTGCGCAGCCCCACGAACAGGTCCGGCAGCGCGGCGGGGATCTGGAGCTTGGACAGGCGCGTCCAGCGGCTCGCGTCGTGGATGGTCATCAGGTCGTGGAGCCCGCCGTCGGCGCTGAGGAGCCCGTTGAGCGTGTTGATGACCAGCGGGAACAGCGCGATGATGACGCAGACGACCACCCGCGAGGTGAAGCCGAAGCCGAACCAGAAGCCGAGCAGCGGCACGATGGCGAGGATCGGCACGGTCTGCAGGATGACCGCGTACGGGTAGAGCGAGCGCTCGATCCACTTCGCCTGGCTCATGGCGAGCGCCATGGTGCTGCCGATGAGGAACGCGATCCCGAGGCCGGTCAGGGCCACCTTGGTGCTCTCCAGGAGCCCGGCGAGGATCTCCCCGCGCGGCTTCTCGGCGAGCAGGCCCTCGGTCAGCACGGCGTCGGGCGGCGGCAGGAGGAACGCGCGATCCGGGTCGAGGAGCCGCGTCGAGGCGAAGTACCAGGCCGCGAGGAACAGCGCGAGGACGAGCAGCGGCGGGCCGAGCACGCGCAGCCGCGCCGCGAGCCCGTCGCCACGGGTGGCCTCCTCGTCGCGGACGGCATCGACGGCGTCGCCGAGGCCCTGGTCGAAGGAGGTGGTCCCGTTCAATGCACCGACTCCAGGGACGCGGCGACCTCGCCGGCGAGCGCCGCGAACGCGGGGTCGTAGCGCAGCTCGGGGGGACGCGGGTACGGGAAGGGCACGTGGTGCTCGGCGACGAGCCGGCCCGGGCGCGGCGACATCACGACGATGCGCGTGGAGAGGAACACCGCCTCGTCGACCGAGTGCGTGACGAACAGGGTCGAGAAGCGCCGGTCGTGGAAGAGCTGCATCAGCTCGATGTTGAGCCGGATCCGGGTGATGCTGTCGAGCGCGCCGAACGGCTCGTCGAGCAGGAAGAGCTCCGGGTCGAGCACGAGCGAGCGGGCGAGGCTCGCGCGCATGCGCATGCCGCCGGAGAGCTGGTGCGGGCGATGCTCGGCGAAGTCGGCGAGCCCGACGACCTCGAGCACGCGGTCGACGCGCTCGCGCCGCTCGGCCTTGGGCATGCCGTCGAGCTCGGCGAGGAGCTCGACGTTGCGCCGGACGGTCCGCCACGGCATCAGGGTCGCGTCCTGGAAGACGTAGGCGATGGCATCGGTGGAGCGCTCGACGCCACCGCTCGTCGGCTGCTCGAGGCGCGAGGCGAGCCGGAGCATCGTCGACTTGCCGCAGCCCGACGGTCCCACGATCGACACGAACTCGCCGGGCATCACCGCGAGGTCGGTGGGCGAGAGCGCCTCGACGGGACCGAACGCCTTGCTCGCGCGCGCGAACGACAGCGTCGGCGCGCCCACGCCCCCGGCCGTGCTCCCGCTCCCGCTCACGCCGACCGCTCCCGAGCCATGCGCCTCCCGTCCCCGGCCGCCGGAGCGACCGCCGAGCCTGTGTCGCTAGCGCAACCCGTCCTGGCCCTGGACCTCGTCGGCGTGGATGCCGCCGAGCCGGGCGTCGAGCCGACCGCGGTTGGCGACCGCGACCGCGACGAGGACCTCGTCGGGACGCGGCGCGTCGGTCGGAGCGTGGATGGTCATCGCGTCGTAGTGGTCCCGCACGTAGAGCGCGTCCTTGTGCGCGAGCGGGACCGTGAGCGCGCTCCCGGCGCTCGCGACGCACGTCGCCGAGGGGATCCACGCCTTGCCCCCGCCGACGGCGGCGCGCAGCGCGTCGCCGAACGGCGTCGTGATGTACATGACCGCGTGCTCCTGCGTGCCACCGAGCCCGGCCATCGCGGCCTTGCCGTAGCTGAGCACCGGTGCACCGAGCGCCTCGGCGGCGAGCCCGCCGATCA
>JBEAQO010000156.1:0-9945 GCA_041163825.1 Actinomycetota bacterium
GTTCGCCTCGGGCAGCGGGGGCGCGTCTTCGGGGGCGGTCACGACCGAGCGCGACACGCTGCTCGTCACCGGCGGCTCGACCGACGTGCTCGACGGTGCCCTCGCGGCGCTCGTCGCGGGCCTTCGCAGCGAGCCGGGTGGATGGCCGCGGATCGCCGTCGAGGCCCGCCTGCTCCCCGGGGGTCCGGTCACGGCGGACCACACCCCGCCGGACGCTGGACGGGACCGAGGGGACGTCCTCGTGGCAGCGGACTTCTCCCCGGCCGGGCTCGACCGCGTCGGGCTCGCCGTTGCACGTCCGGGGCTGGGCATCGTGACGGAGCTCCTGGAGCGGGGCGTGCCGATCCTCGCGGTGCGCGAGGACGGCAACCGCGAGCTCTCGCACAACGCGGGCGCGCTGGAGTCCTTGGGTGCCGGCCGCGACCTCGGGGTGCTCGCCGGCCCGGAGGACGCGGGGCGGGTCCTCGACTCGCTGCGGGGGTCCGGGTCCGTCGCGCACCCGCCCGACGCGGGGGACGTCGTCGGCCGGCCGGCTGCGCTCGCGCTCGACGGCGCGCGTGCGGTCGCCGAGCGCGCCCTCGGGTCGGCCTGAGGGGCCGGTGGCTCACCGGGGCGACAGGGTCACGACGCGGGGTCGCCCCCGATGACCGTCGCTCGCTCGACGGGGAAGGTCAGCACGACCTCGTCGCCGGGACAGGGCTCGGGCTGCAGCGACGTTCGGACCCGGACCGTGCCGTCCCCGACCGCGACGTCGACGTCGCTGTTCGGTCCTCGGTAGACCGTGCGGACGACCCGGCCGTGCAGGACGTTCGCCGACTCGGGGTCGAGCCCGCTGCCCGTCGGCGCGAGGGTGATCGCCTCGACGCGGACGTTGACGAGCAGCGGCCCGGTCGGCCCCGGTCCGCCGCTCGGTGCGGGCACAGCGCGAAGCCGACCGACGCGCGTCGGGACGTGCACGATGCCGCCGGCCTCCGTGGACAAGGGGCCGAGGACCTCGAAGAGGTTCGTCGCCCCGAGCGTCTCCGCGACGAGCCGGTTCGTCGGCCGATCGTAGAGCTCCCGGGGGCCGCCCACCTGCACGAGCCGTCCGTCCGCCAGCACCGCGACGCGGTCGGAGAGCAGGAGCGCCTCGCGGCGGTCGTGGGTGACGTACACGATGGTGATCCCGAGCTCGCGCTGCAGCACGCGGAGCTCCTGTCCGAGCTGAGCACGCAGCGGTCCATCGAGGCTCGAGAAGGGCTCGTCGAGGAGCAGGACCCGTGGTCGGTGCACGAGCGCACGCGCGATGGCCACCCGCTGCTGCTGGCCGCCGGAGAGCTGGCTCGTACGACGTCGGCCGAGTCCGCCCAGGCCGACCTGCTCGAGCATGGAGGCGGCCTCGACGCGGGCATCGCGGCGGCCTTGGCCGGCCGTGCGCAGCGGGTAGGCGACGTTGTCGAGGACCGAGAGGTGTGGCCAGACCGCGAACGTCTGGAAGACCATGCCGACACCGCGGCGGTGCGGCGGGACGTCCACCCCGCTCTCTGCCGAGAACACGGTCCGGTCCCCGAGCGTGATGACGCCGCTGTCGGGCCGTTCGAGCCCGGCGATCATCCGGAGCGTCGTCGTCTTGCCGCAGCCGGAGGCACCGAGGATGGTCGTGAAGGACCCGGCAGCGACGTCGAGGTCGAGGTCGATGACGGCCGCGTGCTCGCCGGTGGAGGTTCGGAACGTCCGGCCGATCCCGTGGATGCGGACCGACGACCCCGATGCGCTCATTCGGCGGTCCGTTCCTGTCGGGCGATCCCGGTCGGCGTGGCCCCGCGCTCTCCCGACGTCGACGGGTCGTGGACGAGGCCGCTCCACCGGTCGGCGAGGATGGCGGAGAGCCGAGCGAGCCCGGCGATGGCGAGCATGCCGCCGATCATCAGTACCCCGAGGGCGTTGAGCTCCGAGTAGCGCGCGGACTCGTAGAGGTCGTAGACCACACTCGGGAGCATCTCGCCGCCGGGGCCGGCGAGCAGCGCGGGCAGGGCGAGCGACGTGAACGTGCGCGCGACGACGTACAGCCATGCCGCGATGAGCCCCGGAGCGACGAGCGGCAGCACGATGCGAGCGAAGGTGCGGGACCAGCCGGCTCCGCTCATGGCGGAGGCCTCCTCGAGCGCGGGGGACAGCTGTCCGAGCAGGGCGGCCGCGGCGCGAACGGCGTAGGGCAGGAACGCCGTCACGAACGCGATGCCGACGAGCCAGCGCGTCGCGTAGATCGGGAGCGGGACGATCAGGTACCACCACAGCAGTGCGAGCCCCAGCACCGTGCCGGGCAGCGCGATGGGCGCCGTGGCGAGGATGTCGAGGAGGCGACGCCAGCGTAGGCGTGAGCGCGTCGAGACCCAGGCGACGATCGCCGCGATCACGACGGTCACGACCGACGCGAGGCCGCCGACCACCACGTTGTTCACGAGTGCCCGTCGTGCGACGACGCTCTCGAGGGCCCAGGCGTAGCGCCGGAGCGTGAAGAGGGACGGGTCGAGCTCGGTCGGCGGCATCGGCCGGGGCAGCAGCGAGCTCACCACGATGACGACGAGGGGGAGGACGACCGCGACGCCGAGGATGGCGAGCGCCGACGCGGCGTGGACGGTCCTGGTGCGTCGGAGCGCGATCCGACCGTTGTGCGCGACACGCGCCCCGATGGTCACGAAACGGTCCCCGTGGCGGGTGATGCGCTGGTGCAGTGCGAGGACGACGGCGGCGAGCGCGAGGTGCAGCACGGCGTAGGCCGCGGCGAGGTTCGAGTCCGAGGGGAAGCGCCGGGCAGCGAGGAACACCTCGGTCGCCAGGACCCGAACGCCGCCGGGCAGGCCCATCGCCGCCGGCACCGCGAACGATCCGATGGCGCGGACGAACACGAGCAGCGCCGCCGCGCTGACGGCCGGGAGGACGAGTGGCAGCGTGATGCGGAACGCCGTCCGGGAGGTGCTGGCCCCGGACAGGACGGATGCCTCCTCGACGGCGGGATCCATCGTGCGCAGCGCCGCCGCGATGAGGAGGAACGGCAGCGTCAGGCTGTCGAACCCCTCGACCCAGACCATCGCCGGCAGCGTGTAGGCATCGAACCGCGGTCGGGAGGCGCCGATCGCAGCGAGCAGGCCGTTGGCGATGCCGATGCGCTCGTGGAGCACGAGGATCCAGGCGATCGTGGTCAGGATGCCGGGTACGACGATCGGTACGAGTACGAGCAGGTAGACGAGCCGACGTCCGGGTGCGTCGGTCCGCTCGGTCACCCAGGCCAGGTAGCCACCGAGCAGGGTCGCCACGACGGTGACGCCGCCGGCGAACGCGATCGTCGTTCGGATGGAGCCGACGAAGGTCGGAGCGGAGAGCGCCGTCCGGTAGTGCGCGAGCGTGCGCGGTCCCGGGATGCCGGTCGGGGTCGTTCCGAGGCTCCCCCAGACGATCGTCGAGACCGGGACGACGATGAGGTAGACCAGGAGCGCGCCCAGCGCCAGCGCGAGGACGAGCTCGGTGCGCGTCCTCCTCATGGCTCGAGCTGCGTCACTCGGCGATCAGGTTCGGTGTGACGTACGTCTCGATCAGGCGGAACACGATCTGCTCGACCTCGATCGAGCGCTCCATGTCGATGATCGCGGTGCGCTGAGACTCAGGACTCGATGGGTCGAGCCATGGCCGCAGTCGCTCGTCGGTGAGCATCACATCGGGATGGGTCGGAAGGTCACCGAGGTCAGCGATGACCTGGGCGCCACTCGGGCTCGCGAGCCAGAGCGCGACGAGCGCGGCTGCGTGCGTCCGCGGGGTATCGCGGTGCACCGCGACCGACGTGGCGGTGGCGTACGAGCGTGTCGGGATGACCCAGTCGAGCGGCGCGCCGTCCTCGACGACGAGCCGGCGAAGGGTGTGGGCGTTGGACTGGACGACGCAGTCGATCTCGCCTGCGAGGAGGCGCCGGAGTTGCGCCCCGCTGCTCTGAGCCATCGTGCCGCCGTTCGCGAGGAATCCCTCGAACCATGCGGCGGCACCGTCCTCCCCACGTTCGTCGACGAGCGCGGTGACCCAGGTCGGCGCGACGGAGAACACACAACCGGCGTGCTCCGGTTCGAGGAAGTCGTCCCAGCCCTGAGGGGCGTCCTCCGCCGGGACCGATGCGAAGCGTGGGATCACGACGGGCGCGATGCGGTGGGTCACCTCGTGGGTGCCGACGTAGCGCTCCGGGAGCCCCTCGGGTACGAGCGCTCCGCTGTGCGGCGCGAGGAGACCCTCGTTGATGAGCGCCGCGAGCGGCGGCGCCGTGGACTGGATGACGTCGACGACCTGTCGACCGGCCCGAGCCTCGGCGGTCACGCGTTCGACCACCTCGTCGTTGCCGAGGGCGACGAAGCGCAGGTCCACCTCCGGGAACTCCGTGCGGAAGACCTCGACCCAGGCCTGTGTGTCCTCCGCACCGGAGATGGTGTAGAGCGTCACGGGTCCCTCGCTGGCGGCGCGCTCGCGCAGGTAAGCGATCAGCTCGGCCTCGCCGAGCCCCAGCTCGGCGATCCCCGCGAGCACCTCTGCCGCGGTCGCGGGGACGCTCCCCTCCGCCGGGGTGACGGGCGTCGGCGACGGTGCGGCAGCCGGATCCGACGTCCCGGCACAGCCGGCGAGCGCGACGAGCGCGACGAGCGCACACATCGCGATGGAGCCCCGTCGGTCGCGCACCCGTCTCCCATCGTCCGCCGCGGTCATGGAGCCGCCCACCGCGCCGATCCTCGCGACCGCGCAGCCGTCGGCCGCTTGGACGCTAGCGGTGAGCACCGCGGAGGACCCGGAGCGGTGGAGGACCCTACGCCAGCAGCGCCCTCCGGTCGACCTTGCCGCTGGCGAGCACCGGGAGCGGTTCCGTGCGCAGGTGGAACGCCGCGGGCACGGCGGAGCTCGTCACCTGCGCCGCGACCGCGGCACGGAGCGCGGCCCGCTCGGGGGCGGCCCCGGGCAGTGCCACGACGTGCGCGACCAGGCGCATCCGGTCCGGGTCGTCGCCCTCGGGAACGACCGCGACGTCCAGCACGCCGGGGATCGCGCGCAGCACCTCCTCGACGGCCCCGGGCTCGATGCGCACGCCGCCGATCTTGACCATCCGATCGACGCGTCCGCGGTGGATGAGCTCGCCATCGGGAGTGAGCTCCCCGAGGTCGCGCGTGCGGTGGCGTTTCCGACCGCCGCCGAGGTCCTCGAACGCCGGACCGATCGCGAGCAGGTCGCCATCGATGATGATCTCGCCGACGATCCCCGGCGCGCTCGGCCGGCCCGCACCGTCGTCGATCCAGACGTCACGGCCGGGACTCGGTCGTCCGACGGGCACGACACCCTCGCCGAGCGCTTCCTCCATCGTGATGAGGCGGCGTGCGATCCCGTCCACCTCGGTCGATCCGTAGGTGTGGATGATGGTCGCGGTGGGCGCGAGTCGCGGCCGGAGCCGTGCCACATCGTCCCAGAGCATCGGGTCGCCACCGCCGCCGATGATCCGGACCGTGGGAAGGCGGACGCTCGAGGGAGTCGCGAGCAGGAGGCGCCGGAGGACGGAGGGGACCAGCCGGACGTGGGTCGCCCCGGCGAGGTCGAAGCGGTGGAGCACCTCCACCGGCCGCACGCGGAGGAGGTCGAGCGCGAGGAGCGGGATCCCCGTCAGCAGCGCGACCGCGATCGCCTTCATCGCCGCGCCGGTGTGGTTGAACGTGCGGCCGATCCGGTCACCGGGCCGGGGGTCGCTGGCCTCGCCCTGTCGGGTCGCGCGCGCGGCGAGCGAGCGGTGGGTGAGGCCCACGAGCTTCGGGGTGGCGGTCGAGCCGGACGTGCCGGCGAGGAGCAGGATGTCGTCGGGCGCGCGTCCTGTCACCGGCAGGGCCTCCCCGGAGAGCGGTCCGGGATCGATCGTCGGGAGGCCGCCGGAGGCGCCGTGACCGATGTCGCTCGAGACGACGGCGACCGTCGCCGAGACCGCGTGCGCGAGTGCGGTGAGCGCCGTCGGGGAGCGTCGGGGGTCGACGACGAGCGCGGGACGTCCCGATGCGCTCGCCGCGATGAGCCCGGCTCCGGCCTCGATGGCGTCCCGCGGCGCGAGGAGGAACGGTCCCGAGCCCTCGGCGAGCCGCTCGGTCAGCGCACCGGCGAGCGAGGCGAGTTCGGCGACCGAGAGGGTCCGGTCGTGCGTGCTGATGGCGTCACGGTCGGGCTCGCTCCGGGCCGAGCGAGCGACGGCGACGTGCAGGCTGTCGACGCCGAGGACCGGGTCCGGCGCCGTCACCGTGCGGCCGCCTCCGTGCTCCGAGCGCTCGGACCGCGCGTCAGCGCGATCGCTGCGGCAGTGACCAGGACGACGATGCCGGTCGGGAGGAACGGTGGGTCGAGCGCGGGCACCGCGGCCGCGAGCGCGCCGGCGAGCGGTGGTCCGAGCGCGAGCCCGAGGCTGAAGGCCGCGTTGAACAGCCCGAAGGCGCGACCGCGGGTCGCGGTCGAGGCCGCGAGCGAGATCGCTCCGGTCGCGGCCGGGAACACGAGCCCGTAGCCCGCACCGAAGAGCGCGCTCGCCGCGCCGAGCTGCCACAGGCCATCCGCGCCGGTCATCGCGAGCAGCGCGACCCCGATGCAGGCGAGACCGGCGACGATCGCGTGCTCGGCGCGTCCCTCGTCGACGCGCCCGGCGAGCGGGGAGAGCATCACCAGCGCCGCGACGATCGCGTAGGCGGAGAACAGCGCCCCGACGAGCGACTCGGACGCGCCGACCGCGAGGACCGCGTCGCGCAGGAACGCGGCGAGCACGCCGACCGCCGCCAGCCAGACGACCGTCGCCAGGAGCGCGCGCTGCACCGGCCGTCGGCGGCTGAGCTCGCGCAGGGCGCGGGACGGGTCGATGGGCGCACCGTCGGGACCGAGCACCGCGCTCGGATCGCTCGACGGGTCGAGCGCGGGCGCGACGCGCGGCACGTCGCGGACGCCGACGAGCACGACGAGCGCGCCGAGGAGGAGCAGCCCGGCGACGAGCCCGAACACGGAGGACGTCCCGCTGCTCGCCTGGAGCGCGGCGGCCGTCCCCGGACCGATGACCCAGACCATCCCGATGAGCGCGCCGTAGCGGCCGAACGAGCGCCCCGCGCCACCCGCGCGGGTGCGGTCCCCCGCGACGGCGAACGCCGAGGTCACGAGCATCCCCCCGGCGACGCCGTGCGCGGCGCGGACGAGCACGAACAGCGGCACGCTCGTGACGAGTCCGTAGCCGAGCACGGCGAGCGCGGAGAGGACGAACCCGAGGACGGTCAGGCGGCGGCGACCGACCCGATCGAGCAGGATGCCGCCGAGGACGTTGGCGGGGAGGTTCGTCGCCGAGTAGATGCCGACGGCGAGCCCGACCCCGAAGGGTCCGGCGCCGAGTTCGGCCGCACGCGGGGCGATCGTCGGGAGCAGTGCCGCCGCGTCGAAGAACGCGAGGAAGAGCGTCGCCCCGAGCGCGACCAGGGTCCTCCGCGGGACGACGGTGCTCCCGGTGGCTCCTCGCGGAGTCGACATCGGTGCGGGCCAGTCGTTCAGGGAGGTCCGCACCGCACCGCCGTTCGTGCGCGACCGTGAGGACCTCGGGAGCACGGGGAACGGCAGGCTACCCCCGCCCGCCCGGCGCATCGGTGGCCTCGTCGGGTCCCTCCAGGAGCAGGACGGCCGTCGTCGGGAGACGCAACCGCACCGTCGTGCCGACCTCGGGTCGCGTCGTGGCCGGGGCGCGGACGCTCAGCACGTCGTCACCGAGGGCGACGTCGAGCTCCGCCCACGCGCCACGGAACCGGACGCGCTCGACCGCGCCGTCCACGAGCGTCGCTCGTGTCGCGTGCGGATCGGCGTGCTCGGCCGAGCGATGCACGGCCTGCTCGTCCGCGGTCGTCTCGAGGACGACCTCCTGCGGTCGGATCATCGCGGTGTGGACGCGGCGCTGCGGGGGAGGGGCGACGGGGACGCTGACGTCCAGCGGTCCGAACGATGCCTCCAGCGTCGCCGTGCCGGAGGGGACGGCCCCAGTGGACGTCAGGGCCACCACGTTCACCGGTCCGAGGAGGCGCGCGACGAAGTCGGTCCGCGGCTGCGCGTAGAGGCGCTCGGGTGGCCCGGCCTGCACGAGCGACCCGGATCGGAGCACGGCCACCGAGTCCGAGAGCGCGATGGCCTCGTGGCGGTCGTGGGTGACGTAGACGGTGGTGAGGCCGAGGCGCCGCTGGAGCTCCTTGAGCTCCTGACCGAGCTGCTCACGGAGATGGGCGTCCAGCGCGGAGAACGGCTCGTCGAGCAGGAGCACGTCGGGCTCTCGGACGAGGGCTCGGGCGATGGCCACCCGTTGCTGCTGTCCGCCGGAGAGCTGCGCGATGCGCCGTGACCCGAGCCCGGCCAGGTCGACGAGGCCGAGCATGCGATCCGCCCGCTCGAGCGCCTCTCCGCGACGGACGCCGGCCACGCGCAGTGGGTAGGCCACGTTGCCACGAGCGTCGAGGTGCGGCCAGAGGGCCAGCGACTGGAACACCATGCCGATGCTGCGGCGCTCGGTCGGCACGTGCACCCGGCGCTCGACGTCGTCGACGGTGGTACCGGCGATGCGGATGGTGCCGGCGTCGGGCACCTCCAGCCCCGCGATCGCCCGGAGCGCGGTGGTCTTCCCGCACCCGGACGGGCCGAAGAGCGTGGAGAACGACCCGGCCTCGATGCGCAGGTCGAGGCCGTCGAGGGCGGCGACCCCTCCATGCTCGGTCACGAAGGTCCGACGCAGCCCCTCGAGCTCGATCGCTGCGGATGCGCTCATCGTGCGATCGTCTCCAGCGTCCGCGACGAGGACTCCGGCGCGGTCGGGTCACCCTCGGCGTCCCGTCCGCTCGCCCGACCGGCCCGGCGCGCGAGGGCTCGGGCGGGCAGCACCAGCAGCGCGAGACCGAGGGTGAGCAGGACCCCGAGGGCGTTGAGCTCGGGGTAGGCGCTGCGCTCGTAGAGCGAGTAGATCACGACGGGCAGGACCTCGGTCCCAGGGGCGGCGAGGAGCGCCGGCAGCGCCAGCACCTTGAGGCTGCGCGCGAGCACGAAGGCGGCCGCGGCGATGAGCGCCGGCGCGAGCAGCGGCAGGATGATGCGGGTGAAGGTCAGGGCCCGGCTGGCTCCGCTCGCTCGTGACGCGTCCTCGAGCGTGACGTCGATCTGCTGCAGCGCCGCGTGGGCGGTCCGTGCACCGAAGGGGAGGAAGGCCGTCACGTACCCGATGCCGAGCACCCAGACGGTGCCGTAGAGGGGCAGGGGCAGCGCCAGGTACCACACGAGGATCGCCAGCCCGAGGACGCTGCCGGGCAGCGCGATGGGCACGGTGGCGAGCGCGTCGAGCGTCCGGCCGAGCCGGCCCGGGGATCGCACGGCGTACCAGGCGATCACCGCCGCGAGCAGCACCGTCGCGAGGGCGGCGATGCCCCCGACCACGAGGTTGTTCACGAGCGCACGTCGGATGAACCCGGTCGTCAGCACGTACGTGTAGGCCTCGAGCGTGAACCGGTCCGGCGTGTTGTCGGCCACCGGTCCGTAGTAGGGGAGCAGCGAGACGTAGACCATGACGGCGAGCGGCAGGACGACGATCGTGGCCAGCAGCGAGACGGCGAGGGGGCCATGCGCACCGGACCGCCTCGCGCTCGGGCGCGCCGGTCGGGCTCCGCGTCCGGAGATCGTGACGAACCGTCCGGCATCCCCGACGGTGCGCCGGTAGACGGCGAGCACGACGAGGGCGAGGACCAGGTGCAGGACCGCGTAGGTCGCGGCGAGGCCGGCGTCGCTCGGGAAGGTCCGGCTCGCGAGGTAGACCTGCGTGGCGAGGACGCGGATCCCGCCGGGCAGTCCCATCGTCGCCGGTACCGCGAAGGACCCGATGCTGCGGACGAGCGTCAGCATCGCCGCCGTCAG
>JBEAQO010000157.1:0-6157 GCA_041163825.1 Actinomycetota bacterium
AGCCCGTCCCATCCCTCGACCGCCTCGGTCACCGGGACCGCCGAGGGCCGGTTGAGGACGACCCCGATCGCGCCGTCCTCGTCGGGGTCGATGACGAGGACGCCGGTGCGGGAGAAGCCGGCATCGTCGAGCTCGGGGCTGGCGACGAGGAGACGTCCGGTCGTGCGGTCGTCGGACCCGAAGCGCATCCCGTCCGTCCTCCGAGCACCCGGCCGCCGCACGCTACTGCACGCCCCGCCGGGGCGACGCGCGCCCGGGCGCGCCGGCGCACGCTCAGACGGGCGAGCCGCCGCCCCGGTCACCGCCCGCACCGCTCCCGACACGGCTCGCCGCACCGGCCACGGCATCGCTGTCGGCAGCCGCGGGGGGAGCCCCTGCGGTCGCGGGAGCCCCGCCGCCGCCGGAGGGCCGTGGCGCCGCGGGGCGAGCCTGGCGCTGCAGGTTCGCGAACTTCGCGAGGTGCTCGAGGAAGGCGAGCTTGATGACGCCGGTCGCACCGTTGCGGTGCTTGGCGATGATGAGCTCGACGATGCCCTTGTCGGGCGTGTCCGCGTCGTACTTCGACTCGTTGTAGATGAACCCGACGATGTCGGCGTCCTGCTCGATGGAGCCCGACTCGCGCAGGTCGGCGAGCATCGGGCGCTTGTCGGTCCGCGCCTCCGGGTTGCGGGAGAGCTGCGAGAGGGCGATGACCGGGGTGTCCAGTTCCTTCGCGAGCATCTTGAGGCTCCGGGAGATCTCCGAGACCTCCTGCTGGCGCGACTCGACCCGACGGTGGGACTGCATCAGCTGCATGTAGTCGACGACGACGAGCGCGAGGTCACCCTGACGCTGCTTCAGGCGCCGCGCCTTGGCGCGGATCTCCATCATCGACGTGGACGCGGAGTCGTCGATGAACAGCGGTGCCTCGGAGAGGGTGGCGAGCGCATCCGAGAGCCGGAGCCAGTCGGCATCGTCGAGTCGCCCGGTGCGCAGCTTGTCGGACGGGATGCGAGCCTCGGCGGAGAGCAGGCGGTTGACGATCTCGATCGACGACATCTCGAGGCTGAACAGCATCACCGGACGCTTGAGGCGTGTCGTGACGTAGTGCGCGATGCCGAGCGAGAGCGCGGACTTGCCCATGGCGGGGCGCGCGGCGATGATGACGAGGTTCTGCTTCTGCAGGCCGGCGGTCAGTCGGTCGAGGTCGTCGAAGCCGGTCGCGAGCCCGGTGACCTCGCTGCGCTGCTCGCTCAGCCGCTCGATCTGCTCGACGGACTCCGAGAGCAGGTCGTTCAGCGGCCGGAACTCGTTGATCTCCCCGGTGCGTGCCAGCTCGTAGATCATCGCCTCGGCACGGTCGATGACCGACGGCGCATCATCGGTCGCCTCGAACCCGAGCCGGGTGACCTCGCCGCCGGCGTCGATCAGGCGCCGGAGCATCGCCTTGTCGCGAACGATCCGGGAGTAGAAGCCGGCGTTGGCCGCCGTCGGCACGACCTCGGTGAGGTCATGCAGCGCCGCCGCACCGCCGACCTCGTCGAGCCGGCCGCGCCGGTGCAGCCACTCGGTGACGGTGACCGTGTCGATGGGCTCCTGCGCCTGGTTGAGCGCGACGATCGCCTCGAAGGCCACGCGGTGGGCGTTGCGGTAGAAGTCGGCGGGCTTGAGGAGCTGGACCGCGGTCACGACGGCGGTGGTGGAGAGCAGGCACGCGCCGAGCACGGAGACCTCGGCCTCGAGGGAGTGCGGTGGGACGCGATCGTGGCCGCGCTCCGGCGGCGGTGCGTCCGCGCTCATCCTCCGCGCTCCCTCCCCGCGTCAGCGTGCCCGCATCAGCGTGCCCGCGTCAGCGTGCTTCGGTCAACGCTCAGGCCGTTCCGCTGTCGGCGGTCGCGTCCGTGTCCTCCGCAGCAGGGGCCTCCGCGGGAGCGGTGGCGCCGCCGGACCCCTCCGCCCCGGTGGTCCCGGCAGCCTCGGCCGTCTCGACCTGCTCGGCAGCCGTGAGGGCCGCCTCGACGATGCCCCCCGGCGCGAGCGGTGCCGGCGCGGCCGCGGCCGCGGCCGCGATCGACGCCTCGGTGACGGCGCCCTCCTCGTCGACGATCTCGACCGTCACCGTCGCGGTGACCTGCGGGTGCACACGGACCGGGACCTCGTAGGTGCCGATGCGCTTGAGGCCGCCCTTGAGCTCGATGCGCTTGCGCTCGATGCGGTGACCCCGCTCGTGGAGGACGCGGTGCACGTCGATGGCCGTGACGGAGCCGTAGAGGCCGCCGCGGTCGTCCACGCGCGCGCCGATGCGCAGCGGACGCGCCTCGAGGGCGGTCCTGGCCGCCTGCGCCGCGTCGACGGTGCGCGCCTCACGGGCCTTGCGGGAACGCAGCAGCAGTTCCGCCTCCTTCATGGCCCCGCGCGTGGCGAGGATGGCGAGACCGCGCGGCAGGAGGTAGTTCCGGCCGTAGCCGTCCGCGACCTCCACGACGTCGCCCGGCAGCCCGAGGTCGTCGACCTCCGCCTTCAGGATGACCTTCATCGTCGGCTCCTCCCCACGCTCAGCGGGTCGTGTAGGGGATCAGTGCCATCTCGCGCGCGTTCTTGATCGCAGCGGTCAGGTGCTTCTGGCACGCGGCGCAGGCCCCGCTCGTGCGACGGGCCTTGATCTTCGCGCGCTCGTTCAGGAACGGCTTGAGCAGCGCGAGGTCCTTGTAGTCGATGTACTCGATGCCCTGCGCGCAGATCGGGCAGGGCTTGTCCTTGCGCGGCTTGCGCAGCTTGGACGGCTTCGAGGTCGGCTTGCTCGGCATGGGCGTGCTCCTTCGGGAGGCATCGGCCGGCGGTCATCCGCCGGCGCCGGCGGGTCGTGCGCTCGACGGTCACCGAGCGCGGTGGTCGTGGTGGATCAGAACGGGACGTCGTCGTCGCTCGGGGGCGCGGGAGCCGGCGCAGCGCTCGGCGCGCCACCGCCGTCGCCGCGAGCGCCGCCGCGACCGCCGCCGCTCTGGCGGGTGACGGCCGCGCGCGCCCAGCGCAGGCTCGGAGCGATCTCGTCGGCCTCGATCTCGGTCGTCCAGACGGTCTGCCCCTCGCGGTTCTCGTAGGAACTGACCTTGATGCGGCCGATCACGATCGCGCGGTCGCCCTTCTTCAGCGAGTCGGCGACGTTCTCGGCCATGTCGCGCCAGCAGTTGGCGTTCAGGTAGGTGGTCTCCTCCTGCTCGACGCCGTCGCGCCCGGTCCAGCGGCGGTTGCTCGCGAGCCGGATCCGTACCACCGCGGCCCCGCCCTGCGTGAAGCGCAGCTCGGGGTCCTCGGTCAGGTTGCCGATGAACGTGACGTAGTTGGACTCGAAGGCCATCTCGGTGCTCCTCTCCCTCGTCGTCGGGCCCACCCGGGGCCGGTCGTGTCGTGCGTGGCGTGGGAGCGGTCAGGCGTTCGAGCGGATGCGCGGTTCGGGCCGCACCGTCTTGAAGCGCAGGACCTCGTCGAGGATGCCGAGCTGACGCTCGAGCTCGTCGACGGCCTCCGAGGTCGCCTGGAAGTCGAGCACGGCGTAGAAGCCGTGGTCACGCTTGGCGATCTCGTGGGCGAGCCGACGACGGCCCCACCAGGCCTCGTCGAGCAGCGTCCCGCCCTGGCCGGCGAGCGCCTCCTTGGCGCGCTCGACGACCGCGCGGGCCGCCTCCTCGTCGACCGTGTCGGTGACGATCAGCATCATCTCGTAGCGGCGCATGGCACCTCCTCCGGTCGCGCCGCCCGCGCTCGTCGCGCGGAGCGGGCCGGGCGCCCGCCCGGTCCCGGTCCTCGTCGGACCGGTCCCGGTCGTCACCCGGCAGGGGCCCCCGCCGCCGGCGGACCGTCGGCGTGGAGCAGGGGTGCGTCCTGTCGTGTCCCTCCGGCCCCGCACGCGGGTCCGATGGGACGCAGGACGCCGCGGCCGGTCCACCGGCGCGCGGCGTCAGGACGAGGACGCTACCGCACCCTCCGACCTCCCACAACCGGACACCCTACGGGCCACCTGCGACCGCGCCCCGGGCGGGACCTCGACACCTGTGGACGGACCGGCAGGGGGCGGTCGATGCGGGAGCCCGGGAGTCCGGGACCCCGGCCGGACCGCCGCCTCAGGCGCTCGCGGCCGGTCCGGCGAGCCCGAGCGCGGCGTGCGCGGCGGCGAGCCGAGCGACCTCGACGCGCGAGGCGGAGCACGACACGTGGTCCATGCCGACCGCATGGCAGAACGCGATCGAGTCCGGGTCGCCGCCGTGCTCGCCGCAGATCCCGGTGACGAGCTCCGGTCGGGTCGCACGGCCCTCCCGCACCGCGAGCTCGACGAGCCGACCGACCCCGGCCCGGTCGAGC
The DNA here is from genome assembly GCA_041163825.1 of Actinomycetota bacterium. GTDB lineage: Bacteria > Actinomycetota > Nitriliruptoria > Nitriliruptorales > Nitriliruptoraceae > JBEAQO01. Next base: position 4,339 of record JBEAQO010000157.1, read on the forward strand.
GTCCGGAACGGGTCGACCGGCAGCAGGTCGAGCCCGAGCGCCTCGGGGATGTAGGTCGCCTCGACGTCGTCGCGGGAGAGCCCGAAGGTCAGCTGCGTGAGGTCGTTGGTGCCGAAGGAGAAGGCGTCCACGTGCCGTGCGAGACGCACCGCTGCGAGCGCCGCGCGCGGGGTCTCGACCATCGTCGCGACCGTGTAGGGGATGCCCTCACCGGTCGCATCGGCGACCTCCGAGCCGACCTCGTGGATCAGGGTCACGCCCCAGTGCAGCTCCTGGCTGGTGCCCACCAGCGGGAGCATGATCTCGACCCGCGGGTCGAGCCCACGCGCACGCAGCGCCGCCGCCGCACCGAGCAGCGCCCGCACCTGGGCGCGGTAGACCGCGGGACGCAGCACCCCGAGCCGGATGCCGCGCACCCCGAGCATCGGGTCGTGCTCGCGCAGGCGCTCCGCCACCTCCATGAGCCCGCGGTCCGCCTCGGCGAGCTCGCCGAGCGCGTCGGCGATGTGCATCGACTCGACGTCGGGCAGGAACTCGTGCAGCGGCGGGTCGAGCAGGCGAACGACGACGGTGCGCCCGTCCATGACCTCGAGCAGCTCCTCGAAGTCGGCGCGCTGCTGCGCCTCGAGCGCCGTGAGCGCGGCCGCCTCCTCCTCGGAGTCCGGCGCCGAGAGGATGAAGCGCTGCACGAGCGGCAGCCGGTCGCCGAGGAACTGGTGCTCCGTGCGGCACAGCCCGATGCCCTCCGCGCCCGCGGCCAGCGCCCGGCGTGCGTCGTCGGCCGTGTCGGCGTTCGCGTAGACGTGCAGGCGGCGCTCCGCATCGGCCCAGGCGAGGAGCTGACGCACCCGCGGGTCGTCCTCGGGCACCTCGAGCTCGACCTCGCCGGCGACGACCGCTCCGGTCCCACCGTCGATCGAGATGGTGTCGCCGGCACGGAGCACCACGTCCCCGACGGTGACCGTGCCGGCGCGCTCGTCGATGCGCAGCTCCGACGCGCCGCAGACGGCCGGCTTGCCGAGGCCGCGCGCGACGACCGCCGCGTGGCTCACGAGCCCGCCACGTGCGGTCAACAGGCCCACCGCCGCGACCATGCCCTCGAGGTCGTCGGGCGACGTCTCGGGGCGGACGAGCACGACATGCTCACCGGCGGCCCCGCGCTCCTTCGCCTCCTCGCTCGAGAGCACGATCGCGCCGACCGCCGCGCCGGGCGATGCCGCGAGCCCGGCGGTCAGCGCCGCGGGCGCGTCCGCACCGAAGCGCGGATGGAGGAGCTGCTCGAGCTGCTTCGGGGTCACGCGCCCGACCGCCTCGGTCGGGGAGATCGTCCCGTCGTCGACCATGTCGACCGCGATCGCCAGCGCCGCCGCGGCCGAGCGCTTGCCGACCCTCGTCTGCAGCATCCAGAGCCGGTCGGACTCGATGGTGAACTCGATGTCGCAGAGGTCGCGGTAGTGGCGTTCGAGCGTGTCCAGGTGCGCGAGGAGCTCCGCATGCTGCGTCGGGAAGTCGTTCGCCAGCTCAGCGAGCGGCTCCGGATGGCGCGTGCCGGCGACGACGTCCTCGCCCTGCGCGCCGACGAGGAAGTCGCCGTAGGCGACGTCCTCGCCCGTGGCGGGGTCCCGGGTGAACGCGACGCCGGTCGCGGAGCGCTCGTCGAGGTTGCCGAACACCATCGTCTGCACGTTGACGGCGGTGCCGAGGTCGTCCGGGATGCGCTCGACACGTCGGTAGGCGCGGGCGCGGTCCCCGTTCCAGGACCGGAACACCGCCGCGATCGCGAGGTGCAGCTGCTCGTGCGGGTCCTCGGGCAGGACCG
>JBEAQO010000158.1:0-8987 GCA_041163825.1 Actinomycetota bacterium
GCACCACCTCCACGTCCGACCCCAACGGCAACGCCTCCGACAACGTGTCCAACATCGTCGCCAACGACCACGACGGCCCCCGCGTCGGCACCACCACACTCACCCGACCCGACACCACCGCGAGGTCCGACGACACCCCGACGGCTGACGGCACCGAGGCATCCATCTCCTCAGCGCTCCCAGGCGCTGAGGTCGATCCCGAGCAGGTCGGCGAGCGCCGCGTTCTCGGGAGCGAAGCGCTCGAGCAGCATGCGCCGCGTCGCCTCGCTGAGGACCGGTGGCGCGGTCGACCTCACGGCGACGCGACGGGCGCGCTGGAGGAGCCGCTCCGCCCGTTCGGGCTGCCCGCGCCGGAGCGCCCGTTCGGCCGAGCGCTCCAGCCGCCACCGACCGAGGGAGGCCGGCGCCCGCCCCGCGTTGACGTGCGGCAGCGTGAGGGGGACGGTGGGCCCCGCGCCCGCGGCGACGAAGCGCAGCGCGTCCGCAAGGGCCGGACCCGCGGGGTCGATCAGGTCCTCGAACAGCAGGACGTGGAGCTGCTCCCGCGGGAAGTGCTCGAGGTAGCGCGAGAGCTGACGGAAGTAGAGCCCGCCGCGGACGAGGACGAACCACAGGCGACCCTGCTGCGCGGTCTCGAGGCGCACCACGTCCTCGAAGGACATCCCGCGCGGGATCGCGCGGACCCGCTGGCCGTGCGCGTAGGCCGAGCGCGCACGCTCGATCGGGTCGCGCAACACCGCCACCATCCGCAGCCCCGGGTTGTGGCGCCACATCCGTCCCGGGGCCTCGCGGTCCCAGAGGTAGTCGGGGCTGATCTCTCCGCGCACCAGCCCCGCTCGGGCCGGGGGGAACTGCGCGAGGTACCAGTCGACCCCCCGGTGGTGGTTCGCCGTGAAGTAGCGCAGTTCCTTGGTCGGTCCTCCCGCGAACCACGGCTGGGCCACGAGCGCCTCCCAGAGGCTCGTCGTCCCGGCCTTCTGCGCCCCCAGGCCGACGAACTCGATCGGGGGCCCAGCGGGGCTCACCACGGGAGCGGCCGTCCGAGCAGGCGAGCGAGCGCGACGTCCGCCTCGGCGTAGAACTCACGGAGCGCCGCGCGCGTCGAAGCAGGGACCTCCGGCCGCTCGACGGATCCATCGCGCAATCCGAGGAACGCCTCGGCGCGCAGGAGTCGTCGGCTCGTTCGCATCCGACCTCGATGCGCCGATCGGCGCGCCCCGACCACCAGTGCGCGTTGCAATCGCGGGAACAGGGCGGACCGGTAGGCGTTGGCGTGCGGCAGCTCGAGCGGGGACACGATGCTCGCGGGCGGTGCACCGAGGTGCAGGAAGAGCGCTCGGAGCTGGCCCTCCGGGTCCGCGACGAGTTCCTCCAGGAACAGGACGTGGAGGCGTTCGGGCTCGAGGTGCTCGAAGTAGCGGCTGAGGTCCCGGTGATAGCAGCCGTCCCCGAGGGACCTGGGGAGCCGATCCGCGGTCCAGGAGGCCTCGGCCCCCGAGAGCACGTCCTCGATCGTCCCGCTCACTCCCGGCCACCCGTCGCGCGAGCCATGCAGGTGGGCGGAGATCGCGCGCTCGACCGGGTCACGGAGCACCACGAAGAGCCGTGCGTTCGGATCGAAGGCTTGGATCCGTTCCGGTGCGGCCGGATGCGTCAGGTAGCTGACGGAGACCTCGCCTCGGACACGGCCGTGCCGCGGGGTGGGTAGCTGCGCGCGATACCAGTCGTCACCCAGCCCGAAACGCCTCGAGAAGTAGTTGAGCTCCTTCGCGGTCGCCGGGTCGAACCATGGCTGGGCCTGGAGCGCCTGCCACACGGACGTGGTGCCACCCTTCTGCGCACCGATGCCGATGGCCAGCGTCCCGGGCTCGCTCACGGGCCGGCCACGCGGCGGGTCGTCGTGCGAGGGACGGCCGTCCCCGCGACCCGCGCGGCGACCTCGGTCCAGGTCGGCAGCGCACTCGGGATGCCGCGCGCGAGGCGCTCGCGGTCGTCCCAAGCCTCGAGCAGCGCGTCGGCGAGCGCGACCGGGTCGTCCGGCTCGCACAGGATCCCGTCGACGCGATGCCGCACGGCACCCGCGAGCCCCCCGACGGCGGTCGCGACGACCGGGCGGCCGGCCGCCCACGCGAGCGGGACGATGCCGCTCGAGGTCGCGCTGCGGTAGGGGAGCACGATGAGGTGGTGCGCCGCGAACAGCGCTTGGAGCGCATCGTCGGGCACCCATCCGGGGCGCACGTCCACGACATCGGAGATGCCCAGGCGCCGGGCCGTCACGACCAGCGCCTCGGTCCGTCGGGTCCCGCCCGCGACCGTGAGCGTGAGGTCGATGCCGCGCCGGTGCAGGATCGCGACCGCCTCGAGCAGGACGTCCGCGCCCTTGTAGGGACGCGCAGCCTCCCCGAAGAGCAGCAGCCGGAGCGGGCCGTCGGGCAGCGGCGTGGGGCGGAGCCCCGCCTGCGGCGGGAAGGGGACCACGGTCATCTCGGCCCGGACCCCCTGACGTCTCAGGTCCTCGCCGATCGAGGTGGCGTGGACGATGACCCTCCCCACGCGTCCGAGCCCGAGACGCGTGAGGGACCGATCGAAGGGGCCGCGCTCGTGGGGCGTGCCGTTGTGCACCATCGCGACAGCGCGCTCCGCGCCCGCGAACCGGGCGACGAGGCCGAGCGCCGGCGCCTGCAGCGGGGTGACCCAGACCAGGACGACGAGGTCGTGTCGACGCGCTTCCCGACCGACCCGGACCCAGGTGCGCGGGTCGGACCAGACGAGCCCCGCAGCTGCGCCCTCCCGCTCGCCGCGAGGACGGACGGCGTCCGAGGTGCCGATGAGGCTGCGAGGCCCGGCCCGATGCCAGGGCCGCTCGACGACCTCGAGGCCGAGCTCGCGCAGTCCACCGACGAGCATCCGGGTGTGCGAGGTGATCCCGGAACGCTCGGTCGCACCTCCGCCGACGACGAGCACGCTGCGGGCGCCGCGAACGGTCGTCGGCATCGGATCCATCCGCTCCCCCGCCCGGCTCACAGCAGGCTCGCGACCAGCCCGGTCAGGTCCGAGAGTGTGCGGTGCCGCTCGATCTCCTCGGCGGTGACCTCGATGCCGTGCTCGGCGGAGAGGTGCACCGCGAACTCGAGCCGAGCGAGCGAGTCGAAGCCGAAGGTCTCGAGCTCGAGGTCGGCCCCGGGGTCGTCGAGCGCGGCGATCAGGTCCGGATCGAAGAGCACGACGACCGGGTTTGCCCGCAGCCCGGAGACGACGATCCCGCGAGCCCGCACCCAGCGGGCGTGGGCGTCCGGTGCGCTCCGGCGGCCCCAGATGGGCATGTCCGACCTCCTCCGTCCGCCCCCATCCTGGGCAGGCCCGACGACCGGTGTCAGAAGGGTCCTACTGTTGGGCAGTGGCCTGCGTATCCTACGTCCGCCGTCCGGCCCTCCCCGGGCACGGACACGGAGCGCCTCGCATGCTCGGACCGAACCGTCCCTCCCGCATCGCCGCCGTCGCGATCGCGGCCCTGCTCCTCGCCGCCTGCGGTGGTGGTGTCCCCACACCGATCACCGAGGCGCCGGCCGACCCCCAACCGGCTCCCGAGGAGGCAGCGATCGCGCCCTGGACCCAGGAGGGCGGACCGCTCGTCGTCGGTCGTGGGGTCGTCGTCGCCAGCGACGTCATCGCACCGCTCGCGCTGCAGGAGGGGTGGTTCGAGCAGGCGGGCCTCGATGTCGAGGTGGTCGAGGAACGCAGCCCGGTCGACCTCTTCCCCCTGCTCGTCTCCGGAGACATCGACGTCATGGTAATGGCGGTCTCGGCCGCCGCGCTCTCGGGATTCGTCGAGGGCGTGCCGATGCGGATCCCGGCCACGAGCTTGGTCCTGGACGCAGACTCCTGCTCCCAGGTGGCGCTGCTCGGGGACCCGACGGCGCTCGATGCCATCGACCCGACGGATCCCACGACGACGCAGGGGCTGCGCATCGGTGGGACCTTCCGCTCCCTGACGTCCGCTCGCTACCTCGACGCCCTGACCCGGCAGTGGGGCATCACCCCCGACGACCTCGTGCTCACGGAGGTCCCGAGCGATTCGCACATCGCCGCGGTGCAGACCGGGGAGGTCGATGCCGTCTTCAGCTTCGACCCGTTCCTCACGCTCGGCGCGGAGACCGGTGACGCGGTCGTCGCCTACCCGATGAGCGAGGTCCTCGAAGGGGAGATCACCGCGTTCCTGCTGTTCGGATCCCGGCTGCTCGAGGACCGCGAGCTCGGCGCACGCTTCCTCGCCGTGCACCTCCATGCGGTGGAACGCCTGAACGAGGGCGCGACGCCCGAGAACGTCGAGTTCCTCGCGTCGGTGACCGGCCTCGAGCCGGACATCCTCGAGCGGATGTGTCTGCCCGACCAGGTCCCCGACGGTCGGGCCCACGAGACGAACCTGACCGAGATCTGGGAGTTCGCGGTCGCCCGCGGTGACGTCGAGCGCGTGGTGCCAGCGGACGAGGTGTGGGACCACACCTTCCTCGACCGGGCGCGCGAACTGCTCGCCGAGGGCGACGTCGTCCTGACCGACTGAGGCCTCGAGGAGCGGGGGTCCGCATGGCGGCCGAGTCGAGCGACGACGGGGCGAGCATCCGTGCGCTCGCCGAGGCGTTCGCGCGTGTCGTCGCCGCGCGGGGCACCGCCACCGCCATCACGACGACCGATCGCAGCATCGACGCCGCCGGGCTGGCGGCATCGGCCGGTGGGATCGCGCAGGGCCTTCGTGAGGGCTCACCGCACGGCACGGTGATCCTCCTGCCGCGCGACGCGATCGAGTTCGTGTGCGGCGCCCTCGGCGCATGGGCAGCAGGACGGAGCTGGTTCGTCGCCGATCCGGCGCGGGCCAGCGAGGTCGTCTCCTCGCTCGTCCCTCGGCTCGGAGCGACCGCCGTCGTCGGGGAGAGTCGCGACGGGGCCGTCGCCACGAGCTTGGTCCCCACCATGGCGTGGGACTGCCGACCGGCGCCGTTCGAACCGACGGACGGCGAGGAGGCGTACACCGTCACGTACGCCATGACGTCGGGATCGACCGCGGAACCGAAGCTCCTCCCGGTTCGCGGGCGCCTCTACCGCGACCTGGTCGCCGGACGGTCCGACGAGGCGGAGCCCGGCCGCGGTGATGTCCTCATGGCAGCGTTCTCGCACGTCGGGGTCGGCCTGTACCTGCCGATCGCGGCGGCGCTCCTCGGCGCGCCCCTGTGGTCCTTCGATCCGATCCGCATCGCACCGAGCGCGATCCTGCCGCGCGCCGCCGAGCTCGGGGTCACCTACTGGCTGACCGTCCCATCCCTGCTCCGCCGGCTCCTCGCCCTCGAGCACACGGCCCACCCCGTCCCCTCGCTGCGGACGGTGGCGACCTCCGGCGAGGCCCTGCACGGCGAGGACGTCCAGTCCATCCGCACCGTGCTCGGCCCGGACGTCATGGTCGCCCAGCGCTACGGCGCGACCGAGGTCGGTCCGATCGCACGGCACTTCGTCGGCCCGGGGGAGCCGGCCCCACCCGGGCCGCTCCCGGCGGGACGACCCAGGGACGGGATCGTGGTCACGATCGTCGATGATGCGGAGCTGCCGGTCCCACCGGGATCGGTCGGCCGGATCCGGGTCGAGGGGCAGCTGGGCGCCCTGAACCGTGACGCGATGGACCTCGGCGACGGCCAGGAGCGCCTGGTCCTCTCCGACCTCGGCTCGATCGGGCCGGACGGGCTGCTGCGCCTGGCCGGCCGGGAGGACCGGATGGTCAAGGTCGGCGGCGTCCGTGTCGAACCCGGTGCGGTCGAGGACGTGCTCCGTCGGGTCCCGGGCGTGCGCGAGGTCGCCGTGGTCCCCGTGCCGATCCCGGGAGGCGAGCATCGGCTGGTCGCCCACGTCGTGCTCGACCGCCCGGACGCCGTCACGCCGGAGGCGCTCCGAGCCGCAGCGCGGGCCTCGCTCACCAGCATGGCGGTGCCGGCACGGTTCGTGCTCGGCACCGATCCCCTCCCCCTCCTCCCCAACGGCAAGCTCGATCGGCGCTCGCTCATCGACCGGTCCCGGACCGCCTGAGCCCTGCCCGACCCGGACCGCCGAGCGCTGCCCGACCCGGACCGCCGAGCGCTCCCCGACCCGGACCGCCGAGCGCGCTGACCGGCCTCGATCGCCCGTCCGGCACGCGTCGTCGCGTCGTGCCCGGGTCGGTCACGACTCGGCGATGAGGCGAGGCCGGTCCACCTTCCCGCTCACCAGCGTCGGCAGCGGCTCGGTCCGGAGCGAGATCCGTGCTGGCACCGCCGGCGGCGCCACACGTCGTCGAAGGACGGCGAGCAGGTCCGGCCTGCTCGGCGCGCGGGCGGCGTCGACCACGACGTGCGCGACGAGCCGGAACTCGCTCGGTGCGACCTCGACCGCCACGACCGCCGCTTCGAGGATGCCGGGGATCCCGAGCAGGACGTCCTCGACGAGGTCCGGCTCGACGCGCGTCGCCGCGATCTTGATCATGCGGTCCTCGCGGCCCAGCAGCGTCAGCGTGCCGTCGACCTCGAGGCGCCCGACGTCCCCCGGACGGGCTCGAGCCTCACCGTCCGGGAGCTGCTCGATGCCCGCCCCGTGACGATGGAGTCGACCCTCGACGACGATCGCGCCCTCGACCCCGACCGGTGCTGGGCGTCCATCCCCCGCGTCGATCCAGACCCGGCGCCCCGGGATCGGCGCGCCGACCCCGACCGACCCCTCGCCGATGGGCTCGTCAGGTGCGACCGTGCGCACCGTGACGCGTCCGCCCTCGGTGATGCCGTAGGAGGTCGTGACCGTGCAGTCCGGTGAGAGGGACGCACGCACCAGGGCGACGTCGGACCACAGGAGCGCCTCGCCGTAGACCGACACGCTCCGAAGGTCCGGGAGGGCGACCCCGGGACCGATGGAGCGGGCCAACCGTCGGAGGAGCGACGCTGGCATCCGGAGCGCGGTGATGCCGTGATCGGCGAGATGCTGAAGGAAGACGCTCGGCGCGATGCGCAACGGGTCGAGGAGGGTCACCGGGATCCCCTCCGCGAGCGCCCTGCCGACCGCGAGGATCACCGCGGTCGATCCCGCCATCGGTAGGGCGAAGCGGTCCCCGGGCCAAGGACCCTCCGGTCGGGATGCAGGTACCGAGGCCTCGAGCACGACGCCGTCGTCGGAGACGAGGACGGCGCGTGGGCGCCCGGTCGAACCCGAGGTGGTCACGATCGCGCAGAGTCCGCTCCCATCCGGGACGGACCCGTCCGTGCCGTCCGCGAGCGCGAGGCCGGGCACGTCGAGGACGAGCGACGCGGCGACCGGGGTCTGCGGTCCTCCGACCGTCGACGGGTCGACGTGCATCAGGCCTTCGAGCGCGTCAGCCGGGGCTCCGACGACAGCGGCAGCGCCGGTCTCGAGCGCGACCGCACGGCGGTCGTCCTCGCCGACCGCCCACCCGGCGACGACGACGGGACGGCCGAGGGCGTTCGCAGCGACGAGGGTCGTCACGAGGTCGATGCCGTCGTCGGTCGCGAGGAGCACGGGCGCCGAGGTGCCATCATCGAGCCGGTCGGCGAGACGCGCCGCGCGATCGACGACGCCCGCGCGCGTGACGACCCTCCGGTCGTCGCGGACGGCGACGGCATCGGGTTCCGCGAGCGCGTGCCGGAGGACCGACGCGGCGAGCGTCCCACGCACCGCGCGGGACCTCGACGGCACCGGATGCCGCGTCGTCACGGGCGGCCGAGGAGCTCGAGCGCGCGGTCGCGGAAGCCGTGGTCCCACAGCCGATCGGCCGGCACGATCGCATCGATGTCCCCCCGCGCGAGCGCGGTCGCCTGGGCGTCCTCGACCACACCCTCGTAGCGCCGCCCATCGGTATCGAAGGTCGCCCAGCACATCCGTCGAAGGAGGTCGGGCTCGATCCCGGTCTGCTCGGCAACGATGGCCACGTTCTCGTCGGTCGGCCCCTCGCGGTAGGCGACCTCGCCGCGCAGCAGCACCGCGAGGATCCGCGCCCCGAGCTCGCGGTCCTCGAGCAGCCTGCCGCTGAAGAGGTAGAGGCTCGTCAGCTCGTTCGGGATGACCTCCGGGGCGCCGAGGACCGGAACCGCGCCCACCGTGTCACGCAACGTCGTCGCGTACGGCTCGTAGACGACCGCGAGGTCGATCTCCCTCGCAGCCATGAGCGCCGCGAGGTCGGCGTTGTCGGCGGTGACGACCTCGATCAGGCCGGCATCGGCGCTGGTCTGCCACGACGCGAGTGCGGCCGACAGGAAACGCTCCGCGGTGATGCTCCGGAACGATCCGGCGATGCGAAGGCCACGCAGGCGTTCCGACTCCCCCGATGCGATGCGCTCGGCGGCCTCGGACGTCCCGACGATCGAGAGGTAGTCGCAGCCGGCGCGGTCGAGGACCGACGCGGAGGCGACGATGCGGACAGGTGCGTCCTGCTCCGCCGCGGCGAAGAGGGCCCCGTTCGGCGCGAAGTACGCGACGTCGATGTCGCCGGCGACGATCGAGCCGAAGGCGTCGGCCGGTGAGTTCGCATCGACCGTCTCGACGTCGATCCCGGCCTCCTCGAACCAGCCCTGCTCGAGCGCGAGGGTGAACGCGGCATCACCGAGGAAGGGCGTCCGCAGCAGCACGACCGGTCCGCCCGTCTGGACCCAGTCGTCAATCGGACCGGCGTCGTCCGGCACCAGGGCCGCGGTCGCGTCCGTGTCCTCCACCGGCGCCGGGCCGCCGCAGGCGACCAGCGCCATGGGCGCGACCACGCTGCCCAGGACCACGGTCCGACGCGAACCCAGCACGCGAACCTCCTGGAGCGGCCGACGAAAGGGCCGACGCTCGTCGGAGGTCCAGTCGGCCAAGGCCGAGCCGAGGCTAGTCGGCGAGCCCGAGCGAGCCGAGGGCACCCCGATCCGACCCGGCGGCCGGTGTCCTACCCTTCCCCGAGCGCCGCCGAGAACCGCCGACGGGCCCGC
>JBEAQO010000159.1:0-3165 GCA_041163825.1 Actinomycetota bacterium
GAGCTCGCCGCCCGCAGCGTCGACGTGCTGCGAGCGGGCATCGAGGCCTGGTGCCGCGGCGATGCCCTCGCGGTCCACGACGTCGTGCGCAGCGATGGGGAGGTCGACCGGCTGCGCACCCGGATGCTGCTACGCGCCCGTGACACCGAGGGGCCCGTCGACGACCTCGTCACACTCACCCTCGTCGGCCGCTACCTCGAGCGGCTGGCCGACCACGGCGTCGCCCTCGCCCGCCATGCGACCTTCGCCGAGACCGGCGACCGCATCGCCATCGACGGCTGAGCCCGAACGCGTGGGACCCCGGTCCGCGGGCTCAGGCCGAGCCGTCGCCCCCGTCCGTCCCGGACGCACGTCCGGCATCGCTCGAGGAGAGCTCCACCGTGCGACCGGTCACGACGAAGACGACCTGCTCGGCGATGTCGACGCCGTGGTCGGCGTAGCGCTCGATCTGTCGGGCGACGCCGATCATCTGCGCCGCCCACGGCAGCAGCGACTCGTCGGCGGCAGCCAGCGCCACCAGTCGACGGAAGATGCCGAGGTCCATGCGGTCCACGAGGTCGTCGAGCCGCGGGACCTCGCGGGCCGCCGCCTCGTCGCGCTGGGCGAAGGCGAGCAGCGCCGCACGGCCGACCTCGCGCGCGTGCCCGGCCATCTCGCCGAGCTGCGCCGAGACGGCCGGGTCGGCGTCGAGGTCACCAACACGCTGGACCGCCCGGGCGACCGAGCACGCGTAGTCCGCCATGCGCTCGAGATGGAGGCTCGCGTGGATCATCGAGGCCGCGACGCGCAGGTCCCTCGCGACGGGTGCCTGCAGCGCGATGAGGCGGACGACGCCCTGCTGGACGTCCTCGTAGAGGCGGTCGACGTCCGCGTCGGCGGCGACGACCGCCTCGGCCGCGACCGCATCCCGAGCGGCGAAGGCCCGCATGGCCCCCTCGAGCATGGCCTCGGCCCGCTCGCCCATCTCGGCGATGGCGGCCTCGAGGTCATCGAGGCTGCGGTCGAACTCCTCGCGCATGCGCGCTCCTCCCGTCCCGTGTCCGGCCCGCTCGCCCGAGGACGACGCTCGCCGGCCCGACGCGTACCGTAACCCTTGGAGGTGGCGCGCATGCCCAGGATCCTCCTCGTCGAGGACGAACGCTCGATCGCCGAGGGCCTCAAGGTGAGCCTCGAGGCCGAGGGATTCGAGCTGAGCTGGGCGCGTGATGGCCAGGAGGCGCTCGCCGGGTGGGAGCGCCTGCGCCCCGACCTCATCCTGCTGGACCTGATGCTCCCCGGCGTCTCGGGCCTCGAGGTCTGCCGTGCCATCCGCTCGCGCTCGACGGTCCCGATCATCATGCTGACCGCGCGCGACACCGAGGTCGACCGTGTCGTCGGGCTCGAGCTCGGTGCGGACGACTACCTGACGAAGCCGTTCTCGTCGCGCGAGCTGATCGCCCGCGTGCGTGCCGTGCTACGTCGTGCGACCTCGCTCACGGTGCGGACGATGCCCGAGGACGCGCTGCCGGTCGAGGTCGGCGGTGTTCGGGTCGACCGGGGCCGTCACGAGGTCAGCGTCGACGGCACGCTGGTCCCCGTCCCACCCAAGGAGTTCGAGCTCCTGGCGCTGCTCATCGAACACGCGGGTCGGGTGCTGACGCGCGACCAGCTGATCGACGAGGTCTGGGGGTCCGACTACGTCGGCGACACCAAGACCCTGGACGTGCACGTGCGTCGCCTCCGCCAGCGAATCGAGCGCGATCCTCACGAGCCGGAACGGATCGAGACCGTGCGCGGCGTCGGTTACCGCTTCACCGACCGGTGAGCCCCTCCTCGGGCGGTCTGCTCCTCCTCGCGCTCGCCGCCCTCGCCGGCGCGGGCGTCGCCACCGCCCTGGCCTCGCGTCGAGCGGCCCGCGCCGCCCGAACGATCGCCGCATGGCTCGGTTCCGGGCGTGACGAACGCCTGGAGCTCGCGGGCCGGGGCGGCTGGCGCGCACTGGCGATGACGCTCGGCGCCCTCGGTGCCTCGCACCGTGCGCTCGATGACGTGGTCGCGGAGCGCGTCCCCCGCCTGGCCGCCTTCGTCGAGGCCATCATCCCGCCGGCGCTCGTGTTCTCCTCCTCGGGGCGGCTCGTGGCAGCCAACGCCGCCGCCCGCGAGCTGACCGGGATCGGCGATGACGTCGTCGGGCTTACGGTCGTGCAGGCGCTGAGCAGCACCGCGATCGTCGAGGCGGTCCAGCACGTCCGTGCGAACCGCACCCCCGTCACCCTCGAGGTGGAGCGAGCCGGGCGCGAGCTGAGGGTGTCGGTCTCGATGGTCGGGCACGAGCTCCTCGTCGTGCTGGAGGACCGCACCCGCGAGCGGCGCATCGAGGACGTCCGGCGCGACTTCGTGGTGAACGCCTCGCACGAGCTCAAGACCCCGGTCACCTCGATCCAGACGCTCGCGGAGGCGCTCGAGATCACGCTGCGCTCCGACGCCTCACGCGCACCGATGCTCGCCAAGCGCCTCGTCGCGGAGTCGGAGCGCCTCGCGCGCCTGGTCGGTGACCTGCTCGACCTCCGACGGCTCGAGGAGCCCGGACCGCTCGAGCGCACGAGCGTCGACCTCGCCGAGGTCGTGCGTCGCACCGTCGCGGAGCTCCTCCCCCGAGCGGAGGCCCGTGACGTGCACCTCGAGGTCGACCTGCCCGGCACCGCGCGCCTGGCAGCGGTCCCCGCCGACGTCGACGTCATCGTGAAGAACCTGGTCTCCAACGCCATCAAGTACAACGAGGACGGCGGGAGCGTCGAGGTCAGGGTGACGAGCGAGGACGGTCTCCTCATCCTGACCGTCGCTGACACCGGCATCGGGATCCCGCAGCAGGACCATGCCCGCGTCTTCGAGCGCTTCTACCGCGTGGACACGGCGCGCTCCCGCGCGACCGGTGGGACGGGCCTCGGTCTCGCCATCGTCCGCCATGCCGTCGAGCGCCACGGAGGGTCGATCGGGGTCACGAGCCTGCTCGGTGAGGGCACGACCTTCACGGTCCGCCTCCCCGTCGGGGCGGCGCTCTGACAGCGCGCCGACACCGGACGTTCACCCTCCCGTCCCCCTGCCGCCCCGGTCGCGTCCGCGCCGCTGCGTAGCGTCCATCGGAGCGTCCCGCCGTGCGGGTCGCTCCGGTGCGGAGCTCCTCCC
>JBEAQO010000160.1:0-13545 GCA_041163825.1 Actinomycetota bacterium
GTCGACCGCGTGGTCGGACACCGGGGCCCGGCGCCCTTCCTGCCCGGTGTGCTGACGATGTACACCCACCATCCCGTCAACGTGACGGTCGAGCACGCGCCCCGCGCGGCGGGTTCGAGCACCTACGGCCCCCGACGCATCGCCCGGGTCCTCCTCGCCATGCTGCTGAGCCACTCGCCGCTCCCGCTGCGGCTGGTCTCCGGGCTCGGGGTCGTGGTCGCGGTCGGAGCGTTCCTGCTCTCGGCGTTCTACTCCGTCCGAGCGCTCACGGTGGGGGTCGCCGTCCCGGGGTGGACCACCGTGGTGGTGCTCGTCGCCTTCCTCCAGGGGGTGACGCTGCTCCTGCTCGGACTCCTCGGCGAGTACCTCGCGCGCCTGATGTTCCAGATGCCGAACGCCCCCTACCACGTGGTCGAGGCGATCGACGGATGACGCGCCACCTCGTCATCGCCGGGGTCCAGCGGTGCGGCACCACGAGCCTCGTGCGGCTCCTCTCGGAGCTGCCCGGCGTGGTCACGTCCGAGCGCGCGATCCCCGAACCCAAGGTGCTCCTCGGCGATGCCCCTCCGCTCGACACCGGGTCCTACGAGCGGGCCCTGCTCGGCCGGGTCGCCCCCGAAGCGAGCGTCGTCGTCGAGAAGACGACGTCGTACCTCGAGGCCGCCGGGCTCCCCGCGAGGCTCGTGGCGACGCTCCCGGACGCGCACGTCGCGGTCGTGCTGCGCGATCCCGTGCTGCGCGCGGTCTCCCACCACCGCTTCTCGACGTCGCACGGTCTCGAGCGGCGACCCCTGCTCGAGGCGCTCGAGGCCGATCTGCGCGGGGAGCACCCCGACGCGCCGGCGAGCGTCTCGATGGACCCCTTCGCCTACGTCCGACGCGGTCGCTACGCGGAGGCGCTCGAGCCATGGGTCGAGGTGCTGGGCGCGGAGCGCGTGCACGTCCTCGTGCTGGAGCATCTGCGTGCGGGCCCGACCGGCGGCCCCGGCGCGACGACCGACGGCGCCGGTGCGACGGTGGAGCCGCGTCTGGCGACGATGCTCGGAGCGCTGGGGCTCCCCCTCGCTCCCGTCCCGGCGCTCGGGACGGCGAACGCCGGTCCGTCGGGCACGGCCCCGGACGCCGACCTCGCGGCCGCGCGTCGACTGCTCGCTCCGGTCCTCGAGCCGTCGATCCGGCTCCTCGAGGCGCGCTTCGGCCTGGACCTGACGACGTGGCGCCCGCCCGGGCTCGCCACGTCGTCCGGGGCCCCGGCGCAGGGAGTCGCGGACGACCCCCCGCTCGGTCGGGTCGGTCCGGGCACGAGCCCGTAGGCTGCGCTCGGCCGTGGGCGGCCCGACGTCCGCGACCACCGCAGCAGCGCCCGGAGGACGGAGCCGACGTGGTCTCGGAGCTGTTCGATCCGGCACGCTGGCGGGTCGTCCCGGGGTTCGATGACCTCGAGGACGTCACGTACCACCGTGCGGTCGATCAGGGGACCGTCCGCATCGCCTTCGATCGCCCCGAGGTCAGGAACGCCTTCCGTCCGCGAACGGTCGACGAGCTCCTCGCCGCGCTCGACCACGCGCGACGCAGCGCCGACGTCGCGTGCGTGCTCCTGACGGGCAACGGTCCCTCGCCCAAGGACGGCGGCTGGGCCTTCAGCTCGGGCGGCGATCAGCGCATCCGCGGTCGGGACGGGTACCGCTACGGCGACGGGACCGAGCCTGCGGACGCCGCGGAGGCGGCGCACCTGGGTCGGCTCCACATCCTCGAGGTCCAGCGCCTCATCCGGTTCCTCCCCAAGGTCGTCATCGCGGTCGTCCCGGGGTGGGCGGTCGGGGGCGGCCACTCGCTCCACGTCGTCTGCGACTTGACCATCGCGAGCCGCGAGCACGCTCGCTTCAAGCAGACCGACCTCGACGTCGCCTCCTTCGACGGCGGCTACGGGTCCGCCTACCTCGCCCGACAGGTCGGGCAGAAGCGAGCACGGGAGATCTTCCTGCTCGGCGCGGAGTACGACGCGGACGAGGCGCAGCGCATGGGGATGGTCAACCTGGTCGTCCCCCATGCCGAGCTCGAGGAGCGGGCGCTCGAGTGGGCCGCGGCGATCGGCGCGAAGTCCCCGACCGCGATGCGCATGATCAAGTACGCCCTCAACGCCATCGACGACGGCCTCGTCGGCCAGCAGCTCTTCGCCGGCGAGGCGACGCGGCTGGCCTACGGCACCGACGAGGCGGTCGAGGGCCGCGACGCCTTCCTCGAGCGGCGACGGCCCGACTGGTCCCCGTTCCCCTACCACTCCTGAGCGTGGACGCGTGAGCATGGACGCGGCCGTCCCGGGCCTCGCGCGCTCGCTGGTGGAGGCCGCCCGTCCTCGGACCCTGCCGGCCGCGGTCGTGCCGGTGCTCGTCGGAACCGCGGTCGCCGCGTGGACCGGCGCGGCGGTCCCCGGACTCGCGCTGCTCGCGCTCGTCGTCGCGCTCGCGCTCCAGGTCGCCGTGAACTTCGCGAACGACCTGTTCGACGCGCTCTCGGGCGTCGACACCGTCGAGCGCATCGGGCCGCGACGTGTCGTCGCCGCCGGGCTCGTCAGCCCGGCCCGGATGCGCCGCGCGCTCCTCGCCGCGCTCCTCGTGGCGGCGCTCGCCGGAGCGACGCTCGCGCTCCTGACCGCCCCGTGGTTGATCGCCGTCGGGGCGCTCGCCATCCTGGCCGCGCTCGGCTACTCCGGAGGCCGACGTCCCTACGCGTCGCGCGCCCTCGGCGAGGTCGCGGTGTTCGTCTTCTTCGGACCGGTCGCCACCGTCGGGACCGCGTTCGTCCAGGGCGGGGAGACCGGGCTCGCCCTCGTCTCCTCGATCCCGGTGGGGCTGCTCGCCGTCGCGCTCCTCGTGGTCAACAACCTGCGCGACGTCGTCACGGACGCGGCCGCGGGCAAGCGGACGCTGCTCGTGCGCCTCGGGCCCGAGCGCGGCGCGCGCCTCTACCGCGGGCTCCTCGTCGGCGCGGGGCTCGCCGTCGGTGCGGTGGCGCTCGTCAGCGTGAGCCCGTGGCCGGCGATCGCGCTCGGCGCGTCGCCCCTCGCGCTCGGTGCGACGGCGCGTCTCACCGAGGTCGAGCGCGGCGAGCGTGGGCGGGGTCCCGGGCTGATCGCCGCGTTGGAGGCGACCGCGCGCACCCAGCTCGTCGGGGGGATCCTCCTCGCCCTCGGCATCGTGCTCGCGGGCGGGGCGTGAGCGCGTTCGCGGTCCCGCCGCCACTGGCGCAGCTCGGCATCGACGCCGTCGTCCCGTTCTCGGTCGCGCTGACGACGCGCTTCCGCCGGGTCGAGCATCGGGAGGGTCTGCTCCTGCACGGACCGGCGGGGTGGGGGGAGTGGAGCCCGTTCCCCGAGTACGCGCCCGAGGTCGCCGCACGCTGGCTCGCGGCCGCCCTCCGGACGGCGACGCACCCCGCCCCGCCCGCGCGCCGCACGCACGTCCCGGTCAACGTCACCGTGCCCGCGGTCGATGCGGCGACCGCGATCGCGATCGTCGCCGCGTCGGGAGCCAGGACCGCCAAGGTGAAGGTCGCGGAGCCGGGCGGTCGGCCGGAGGAGGACCTCGAGCGCCTGGCCGCGGTGCGATCGGTGCTGGGTCCGGCGGGCCGCGTGCGCATCGATGCGAACGCGGCCCTCGACCTCGACACGGCGCTCGCGCTGCTGCCGCGCATGGACGAGGCCGCGGGTGGGCTCGAGTACGTCGAGCAGCCCTGCGCGCGGCTCGACGAGCTCGCGGAGGTCCGCCGTCGGACCGGCATCGCCGTGGCCGCGGACGAGTCGTGGCGGCTGGCCCCGGACCCGTTCGCGGTCGACCTCGCCGCGGCCGCCGATGTCCTGGTCGTCAAGCTCCAACCGGCGGGGGGCATCGACCGGGCCCTCCGTCTGGCCGAGGCGCACGGCCTGCCCGTCGTCGTATCCTCGGCGCTCGAGACGAGCGTCGGGCTGGCTGCCGGGGTGCTGCTCGCCGCGGCGCTGCCCCGGCTGGAGCACGACTGCGGCCTCGGGACGGCGCTGCTGCTCGCCACCGACACCGTCACGAGCCCGCTCATCGCCGAGCAGGGCGGGATCGCGGTCGAGCGGGCCGCCGAGGTCATCGCCGGCACCGGGCCGGCGGACGCGGAGGCGCGTGCGGCGGCGCGACCGGGGTCCGGGACCGTGGCGGCGCTCGCGGCCCGGCTCGAGGACGCCATCGCGGCGCTCGCTCGGCTCGACGACCGCGGGGCGATCGGTCCCACCACCACCGACGGCCCGGTCAGCAGCGAGGGAGCGGGATGACCACCGACGTCGCACCGAGCGCGCCCAACCCCTCGACCGCCCAGGCCCGGGTGCTCGCGGACGAGCTCGCGCGCGCCGGTGTCCGTCACGTCGTCGTCTGCCCGGGCTCCCGATCGGCAGCGCTCGCGATCGCGCTGCACGAGGAGCCTCGGCTCGCGGTGCACGTGCATCCCGACGAGCGCGCCGCCGCCTTCGTCGCGCTCGGCATCGGGCGTGCGAGCGCGGTGCCGGCCGCCGTCGTCGTGACGAGCGGCACCGCGGTCGCCAACCTGCTCCCCGCCGTCGTCGAGGCGGACCACGGGGGCGTCCCGCTGCTGGTCCTCACCGCCGACCGTCCGCCGGAGCTGCGCTCGACCGGGGCGAACCAGACCATCGAGCAGGTCGGCCGGTTCGGATCCTCGGTGCGGCTCGCCATCGACCTCGGGGTCGCCGAGGACCGGGCCGATGCGGTCGCCACCTGGCGTTCCACCGCCGCGCGAGCGGTCGCGGCCGCTCGGGGGCTCGGGACGCCGCCGGGCCCCGTCCACCTCAACGTGCCGATGCGCGAGCCGACCGTCCCGGTCACCGACGACGGCCGCCGCAGCGCCCCTGCCTTCCGCACGCCGCTCGATGGTCGCGGCCCGGCCGATCCGTGGGTCGAGCCCTCCATCGCCGAGCGCGCACCCGGGCCGGCGCTGCTCGACGCGCTCGCCGAGCGCGTGGTCGGCGTCGAGCGCGGCCTCATCGTCGTCGGTGGGGACGCGAGCGTCGACGGGCGCCCCGCGCTCTCGGCCGCCGCCGCGGACGCGCTCGCGTCCGCGACCGGATGGCCGGTGCTCGCCGAGGGTCACGCGGCCGCGCGGCACGCCGAGCGTGCGCTGCGTGCGGGCGCCTGGCTCGTCGCCGACGCGGCGTTCGCCGCGGCCCACCGGCCCGACCTCGTGCTGCGCTTCGGACGCACGACCGTGTCCACCGCGCTGGAGCGCTGGCTCGATGCCCGCGTCCCGCAGGTCCTCGTCGAGCGACACGGCGGATGGCACGACCCCGCACGCGCGCTCCGAGGGCTCCTCGTGGTCGAACCCGATGCGCTCGTGCGCGGGCTCGCCGAGCGGCTCGCGGCCGCCTCCGGGTCGGAGTGGGGCGAGCGCTGGCGCCGTGCCGACGCTCTCGCCGCAGCGGCGCTCGATGCCACGCTCGACGGGGAGCGCGTCCCGTCCGAACTGCGGCTGGCGCGCGACCTCGCTCGCGCGGTGCCCGACGGCGCGTCGCTCGTGGTCGCCTCGTCGCGTCCGATCCGCGACCTCGACCGCGTGCTCGAGCGTCGACCCGGGCTCGAGGTGCATGCCAACCGAGGCGCGTCCGGCATCGACGGCACCGTGTCGACGGCGCTCGGGGTCGCGCTCGCGACGCAGCGGCCCGTCACGGCCCTCGTCGGGGACCTCGCGCTGCTGCACGATGCCACCGCGCTCCTCCTCTCGCCCGATGCCCCCGCTCCCGACCTCGACCTCGTCGTCGTCGACAACGGGGGCGGTGGGATCTTCGATGAGCTCCCGCCCGCGGCGCACGCGCCGGCGTTCGCGCGGCTCTTCACCGTGCCGCACGGCCGGGACCTGACGCGGCTCGGGGCGCTGCATGGCGCCGAGGTGCGTGTCCTCGAGGGCGACGGAGCGCTCGACGCGATCGGTGAGTGGACCCAGGACCGGGACGGGTCGGGGGCCGGGCTCCGGTTCACGCTCGTGCGCACCGATCGCACGCACGAGACCGAGCTGCGTCGACGGACGTCCGAGGCGATCTCCGAGCAGGTCCGGGCCGCGATGCGGACGCAGGCGGACGGGAGCGTGGGAGGGTGAGCGCCACGGGCGGGCGGTCGTGGTGCATCGTCAGCCACGCACCGAGGTACGGCGTCGGGGGCCGGGCGGAACGCCTCGGCATGCACTTCACGGGCCACCAGGACGGGCTCGCCGCCGCGGCCGCGGAGCTCGGGCACCGCTTCGAGATCCTCGGAGCGCCGAGCGAGGACACCGCCGCGTCGGGCGACCCCGTGGCCGCGGTCCGGCGGCGGCTCGCGGAGGGCGGGGTCGACCTCGTCGTCGTCTACGAGGGACGGCTCGAGCAGCTCGCCGCCTTCGCGGAGCTCGCGCGCGATCACCCGGGCACGCGCGTGCTGCTCAACCTGTTCAAGTCCGAGCGTCACCTCGACACCCCGCGTTCGCGCGGCTCGCGCCGGGCGGACCTCGCTCGACTGCGGCGACGCCGCGACGACGCGCTCACCGGACCGACCGGCCCGTTCACCGCGCTCGTCCCGCCCGACAACCTCGTCCTGACCGCGGAGACCGAGCGTCGCGCGCTGCTCGCCCGCTCGCTCGGCCTCCGGGTCGTCGGCGCGTGGCCGCTGCACAGCCAGCTCGCGGTCGCGCCGTTGCCGCCCCCCACCGAGCGGCCCGATGGTCCGCCCCGCGTGCTCATCCAGCTGCAGGCGCACAAGGTCGAGGACGCCACGATGCGCGAGCTCGCCCGGGTCATCGGGACGAGCGGTCGGCTCGCCCCGGACCGTGTCCGGTGGGTCCTCGCGGGTCGGGTCGGGACCGAGCGTCGTCTCGTCCGGTCCGTCGGCCGACTCGAGCGCCTGGGCGTCGAGGTCGTCGACGGGGGGCTCTCCGACGACGCCTACCGAGCGCTGCACGATGCGAGCGATGTCGTCTGGCTGCCGGTCCGTGGTGCCTACAACACGCAGAGCAGCGGCAAGGCGCTCGACGCCCTCGCGCGCGGCCTCCCCGTGCTGGCGCCGGCCGGCTCCTACGGCGCCTCGGAGCAGTCGCGCTGGGTCCCGGGCGCGCCGAGCTACGGCTCGACCGAGGAGGCGATCGAGCTGGTGCTGCGGCTCCCGTGGCTGCTCGCGACCTGGCGCGCCGCGCTGCACGAGCGCCTGCCCGAGGTCCGCACCGCCCTCCATCCCCGCTCGAGCATCCTCGGGCTGCTCGGGCTCGCGGGCCTGTCGGTGACCGACGGCCCGACCGATGGGGACGGTGCAGCGTGAGCCTCGACGTCCCGGTGCTGCTCATCACGTTCCGCCGGCCCGAGCCGACCGCCGAGGTCGTCGGGGCGCTGCGGGCCGCCCGCCCGAGCCGGCTGTTCGTGGCCGGCGACGGGCCACGGGCCGGTCGTCCCGACGATGCGGAGGGGGTCGCCGCGACCCGTGACGTGATCGCGCGCGAGGTCGACTGGCCGGTGGAGCTGCGGACGCGCTTCCACGAGCACAACCTGGGCTGCCGTCGTGGGGTCGTCGATGCGATCGACTGGTTCCTCTCGGAGGTCGAGGAGGGGATCGTCCTCGAGGACGACTGCGTCCCGCACCCCGACTTCTTCGGCTTCTGCGCCGAGCTGCTGGAGCGCTACCGCGACGACGAACGGGTCTGGTCGATCGCCGGTTCCAACGCCGCCGCGGTCCCCCTCGCCGGGGACGCGAGCTACGGCTTCGTCCGCACCCCGCAGGTCTGGGGCTGGGCGACCTGGCGCCGGGCCTGGGCGCGCTACGACCGGGACCTCGCGGCATGGGCGCGCGTGCGCGGGACGCCGGAGGTCGAGCGCCTCCTCCCCGATCCGATCGAGCGTTCGGCCGACGTCGCGGTCTTCGACCGCATGCTCGACGAGGGGGAGCCCGACACCTGGGACTACCAGTGGTTCGCGTCGCTGGTCGTGGCCGAGGGGCTGTGCGTGCTCCCGCGGACCAACCTCGTCGCCAACGTCGGGTTCGGTCCCGACGCGACCCACACCGTGAGGGCGAACCGCCGCGCGATGGCGCCGACCGGGCCGATCCTCCCGCTCGTGCATCCCGAGCGGGTGGTGCGCGACCCCGACGCCGACCGCGAGCTCTTCGACCGCCTGCGGGGGGGCGCGAAGCTGCGCGAGATCGCGCGCCGGCGCACGCTGATCGGTCGGCTCGAGGGCCTCGTGGCGCTGCCGCGCCGTGTCGCGGGGCGAGCGCTCCGGGCGCTCAGGCCCCCGGCGCGCTCCGGAGGCCCTCGAGCAGGGCGATGACCTCGGCGGCGGCCTCCTCGGCGCTCGAGGCACCGGTGTCGAGCCGCAGGTCGGGATCGTCGGGGTCCTCGTAGGGGGCGTCGATCCCGGTGAAGTTCGGGATGTCGCCACGCCGAGCGCGGGCGTAGAGCCCCTTGGGATCGCGCTCCTCGCAGACCTCGAGCCGTGTGGCGACGTGCACCTCGACGAAGCGGTCCGCGCCGATGATCGCCCGCGCGCCCTCCCGCTCCTCGTTGCGGGGCGAGATGGCGCAGACGAGGACGATCAGCCCCGCGTCGGCGAGCAGGCGCGCCGCCTCGGCGAGGCGGCGGACGTTCTCCGCCCGATCGGCCTCGGTGAACCCGAGGTCGCGCGTGAGGCCGTGGCGGACGTTGTCCGCGTCGAGCAGCATGGTCGCCCGACCCGATGCGTGCAGCGCACGCTCGACGAGGTCGGCCACGGTCGACTTGCCGGACCCGGAGAGCCCGGTGAACCAGACGACGGTCGGCCGCTGACCGAGGAGCCGGCCGCGCTCGGTCGGTCCGACGGCGTGCTCCTCCCAGCGCACGTTGGTCGAGCGGCGGAGCCCATGGAGCACCATGCCGGCGGCGACCACCTCCGCGCTCGCACGGTCGATGAGCACGAACGCGCCCGTGTCGCGGTGCTCGAGGTAGGGGTCGATGGCGAGCTCGCGATCGACGTCGAGCTCGACGACGCCGAGCTCGTTCATCGCCAACGTGCGCTCCGCGAGCTCGGCGCCGGTCACGACGTCCGTGCGGTGCCGCAGGCGCGTGACCGTCGCGGTCCGGACGGCCGTACCGAGCTGGAGCACGTAGGGGCGCGCGGGCACCATCGGCTCCTCGCCGAACCACACGAGGCGTGCGACGAACTGGCGCGACACCTCGGACGGCCCGTCGGGATGGGTGACCACCTGTCCGCGGCCGACGTCGAGGTCCTCGGCGAGCACGACGGCGACCGGGTCCTCCGGTCCGGCCCGCTCCACCTCGACCCCGAGGCGTTCGAGCCGAGCGACCGTGCCCCGCTGCCGCGCGGGCAGGACCTCGACGGCGTCGCCCGGAGCGACGGTGCCGCGCGAGACCGTCCCGAGGAGCCAGCGCACACCCTCGGCGCGCTGCACCGACTGCACGATCAGCCGCAGCGACCCCGTGGCGGGGTCCTGTCCGTCGGTACCGAGCCGGCGCGGCACGACGCGCTCGAGTTGCTCGAGCAGGGTCGGGCCCCCGTACCACGCCGAGCGCTCGGAGCGCGAGGTCACGTTGTCGCCGTGGAGGGCGGCCGCCGGGATGGAGGTGACGTCGTCCACGCCGAGTCCCTCCGCCAACGCGGAGAACTCCGTCGCGATGCGCTCGAACACGCCCCGGTCCCAGCCGATGCGGTCCATCTTGTTGACGACGAGCACGATCGAGCCGATGCCGAGCGAGGTCACGATCCGCGCATGGCGGTAGGTCTGCTCGAGCAGTCCCTTGCTCGCATCGACGAGGACGAGCGCCACCTCGGCGTGGGAGGCCCCGGTCGCCATGTTCCGCGTGTACTGCACGTGCCCGGGCGTGTCGATGACGACGAACCGCCGCGCGTCGGTCGAGAAGTACCGCCAGGCGACGTCGATGGTGATCGCCTGCTCGCGCTCGGCCTCGAGCCCGTCGACCAGGAGGGCCGGGTCGATCTCGCCGGCATCGCGCGCGCCGAAGCGCTTCGTGTCCGCGCGCGCCGCCGCGAGCTGATCGGTCGGCACCGAGTCCGTCTCGAGCAGCAGTCGGCCGATCAGCGTCGACTTGCCGTCATCGACCGAACCGCAGGTCAGGACGCGGAGGAGCGGGGCGGCCATCAGAAGTAGCCCTCCCGCTTCTTCGCCTCCATCGACGCGTTGCCCTCGCCGTCGATGAGACGCCCTTGGCGTTCCGAGAGGCTGCTCGCTTCGATCTCCCGCACGATGGCGTCGACCGTGGTCGCGGTGCTCTCGACGCAGCCGCTCAGCGGGTAGCAGCCGAGCGTGCGGAACCGCACCCGTCGGTGCTCGACCACCTCGCCCTCGCGCAGCACGAGGCGATCGTCGTCCACCATGATGAGCGTGCCGTCACGCTCGATGACGCGCCGCTCCTCCGCGAGGTAGAGCGGGACGAGGGGGATGCCCTCGCGCTCGATGTAGCGCCAGACGTCGAGCTCGGTCCAGTTCGAGAGCGGGAAGACCCGCACGGTCTCGCCCTCGGCGAGCCGCGCGTTGTTCAGGCGCCAGAGCTCGGGGCGCTGGCGGCGTGGGTCCCAGACGTGTCCCGGTCCGCGCACCGAGAAGACGCGCTCCTTCGCCCGCGAGCGCTCCTCGTCCCGACGCGCACCGCCGAGCGCCAGGTCGAAGCGGTGATGATCGAGCGCGGCGCGCAGCGCCTGCGTCAGCATCACGTCGGTGTACACGTCGGAGGGGTGGGTGATCGGTGAGTACCCGGCGTCGAGCCCCTCGTGGTTGATCCACGCGATGAGGTCCAGTCCGTAGCGCGCCACGAGCGCGTCGCGGAAGGTGATCATCTCGTGCGGGTTCCAGGTCGTGTCGATGTGGAGCACCGGGAAGGGCACCGGCGCAGGATGGAAGGCCTTGCGCGCGAGGTGCAGCAGGACGCTCGAGTCCTTGCCGACGGAGTAGAGGAGCACGGGCCGCTTGGCCTGCGCGACGGCATCGCGGAGGATGTGGACGGACTCGGCCTCGAGCTCGTCGAGGACGCTGCGCTCGCTCACGCGTGACCTCGCCGGGGGGAGGGGGATCGGGACGTCGCCGGGCGGCCACGGCGGTGGCCCGCGACCGGGCAGGGGGGAGTGTGCCTCATGCGTCGGGGTCCCCGAGGACACCGCGCATGGCCGCGAGCTTCAGCCGCGTCTCGGCCAGCTCCTCCTCCGGCACCGAGGCCGCCACGATGCCGGCCCCCGCGAACAGCCTCGCCCGGTCGCGAGTGAGCTCGGCGCACCGCAGCGCGATGCCCCACTCGCCATCGCCGGCCGCATCGGTCCAGCCGACCGGGCCGGCGTAGCGACCCCGGTCCATCCCCTCGAGCTCCGCGATCGCCGCCAGCGCGGCCGCGCGCGGACTCCCGCCGACCGCGGCCGTCGGGTGGAGCGCCGCGAGGAGCTCGAGGGTCGAGCGTCGAGGGTCCGTGAGCTCCCCGGTGACGTCGGTCGCGAGGTGCTGGACGTTGTCGAGTCGCAGCAGACGGGGCCCATCGAGCGTGAGCGACGAGCAGTGCGGTGCCAGCACCTCGGTCACCGAGGTGACCGCGAGCGCGTGCTCGACGCTGTCCTTCTCCGAGGCGAGGAGCCCAGCGCCGATCGCGGCGTCCTCGTCCTCGGTGCGGCCACGCGCGGCGGTCCCGGCGAGGACCCGGCTCGAGATCCGTCCACCCGCGCGTGCGAGCAGCAGCTCCGGCGTCGATCCGACGAGCCCCTCGACGTGGAACGTGTGGCACGTCGGGAACCGGCGGAGCAGGCGCGCCACGGTGGCGCCGACATCGAACGGACGCTCGGACCACAGCAGGTGGTCGCGTGCGAGCACGACCTTGTCGAGCTCCCCACGTCGGACACGGTGGACCGCGAGGTCGACGGCGGCGAGCCATTCGTGGTCCGGCCTCGACGACCCCGCGAACCGGGGTCGTGCCGGTGGGTCCTCGGTCACCGCGGCCTCGGACGGCGGCGGGAACGGGGCCGCGCCCTCCGGGTCGATGCGGGTCACGAAGTCGTGCCCGTCCCGGCGGCCGTGCACGAGGCGGGGCACGATCAGCGAGGAACCGTCCTGCTCCGCGTCGAAGGCGAAGGACCCGATGGCGATCAGTCCGGATCCCGCGAGCCCGACCGGATCGTCGACCGTGCTCCGAGCATCGAGCTCGGCCAGTGCCCGCGCGCCGCGTTCGAAGCGACCCGGACCGGTCCCGACCGGGAGGCGCACGGCCTCGCCCCAGGCGATGAACCCCTCGCCCTGCGAGACCCAGCAGCTCGGGGCGCCGACGACGTGGTCGCGTGGAGCCAGCGGCGACCCTCGGTCGACCTCGCGCGTGGTCACGGTGAGCGGGGGGAGCGTCATCCCGCCGCCGTGCCGTCCGCCGTGTCGGCGATCCGGGCGACGGCCTCGGCGACGAGGCGTCGCCGCAGGTGATGCGCCACGAGGCGCTCGGTCGCCGGCAGCATGCGCTCGTAGGCGGTGACGAGCCGTTCCGCGGTCGCGGGGTCGTCCAGCGCAGCACCGACGACCGGGTCGCGCACGAAGCGCAGGAAGGCCTCGACGGCTGCCTCGGCGACGGTCGCGATCGCGACGTCGGTGCGGCGAGCGAGCTCGAGGAGCTCGTCGAGCGGGAGACCGGCGTCGAGCAGCGTGAGACCCGCCTCCACCGCGGCCGCATCGGCCGCCGAGTAGCGGGGGATCCCGGCGGCATCGATGTGGTGGGGGAGCAGGAGCCCGGACCGGGCGACCGCCTCCAGCAGGGCGCGCGTGGCCCCGACCGCGGCGGCGAGTCCGTCGAGGTCGTAGGGAGCGTCGAGGTCGTCGGGCGGGCTCGTCACGACCTCCGCCAGCGCCGCGTCCGCCGCTGCGAGGTCGCGTCGGGCTCGATGCGCGGGGACGCTCTCCATCGGCACAGCCTACGGCAGGCGGACCACGCTCCGCGGGCTCGGGGCGTACGGGGAGCCGCGCCAGCGAGCGATGCGCTTGCGCAGTCCGGGCCCGCGCTCCCGGACGGGGCGCGCCCGGTCGACCTGCGGCGCGATGCTGCGTCCGGTCGCCTCGATCAGCCGCACCGCGACGGCGAGGTCCTCGAGGTAGGGGCGGTAGACGTGCTTGAGGTGCGGCGCCGGCAGCCGGTACCGCGCGTGCTGGTTGAGGAGCACCCGATGGCCGGCGGCCAGGCGCAGCCCATGGAAGTGGTACGCGACGGCCTCGCTGTAGGGGAACCGGGTGGCGTTCCACGGGGCCTGGAACGCGCCACCGTCGGGCACGATGTGGATGAGCGGGCCGTAGCGTTCGGGCCAGTCCTCGAGGTAGCCCTGATCGCCGAAGCGCCCGTCCTCGACGCGCGCGTAGCACCACTCGAGGCAGCGCTCCTGCCACCATCGACGCGGGACGTCGCTGGCGCCCCGGACCATGGTGAGGAACTGCACGCAGAAGCGGCCGCTGCGCGCCGAGTTGTCGTGCTCCGGCGCGTAGGCGTGCTCCGTCAGCAGGACGGCGGCACCGGTCTCGGTGAACCGTGCCAGCACGG
>JBEAQO010000161.1:0-4873 GCA_041163825.1 Actinomycetota bacterium
CCGAGCCCGAGGCCCTCGCGCGGCTCCGGGCGCTGCTCGTGACGGCCGAGGACGTCGGGGCATCGCCCGCCGCGCCGTTGCGCCGGCTGGCGAGCGACCTGCGTGCGGAGGAGCTCGCACGTGTCCTCGCCGCCGCGGAGCGGCTGCCCGCCCAGCTCACGTTCCCGACGACGCTGCTGCTCCTCCCTGCGACGGTGCTCCTGGTCGGCGCACCCATCGTCCGTGCCGGCCTCGCAGGCACGGCATGGTGAACGCCCTGCACGACCGTGGCCGCGCCCGCGGCCGCGATGCCACCGCGGTCCGGCGCACACCGGGCCCGACCCGAGAGAGGTCCGACCATGTCCGCCCCGACCCTGCCCGCTGGACCCTTCGACGACGAGCGCGCCCCCGACGACGAGCGCGCCCCCGGTGACGAGCGCGCCCCCGGTGACGAGCGGGCCCCCGGTGACGAGCGGGCGCGGGACCTCGCACGTCCGTGCGCGGAGTCGGGCTCCCTGGTCACCGAGTACGGCCTGCTCGCCGTCGTCGCGGCCACGATCGCCGGGGTCGTGATCCAGTGGGCGAGCGGGGGTGCGCTCGTCGGACTGTTCAACGCGCTCATCTCGCGGGCCCGCGACCTCGTGGGCGCGTGAGCCTCCTGCGAGCGCCTCGGTGCGTGTGGCGCCCGCGACCTCGTCGGCGACCGGAGCGGTGTCGGGGGTCGCTCCCGGGACACGGCGCGGAGTCCGGGATGCTCAGCCTCGAGGCCGTGCTGGTCCTTCCGGTGCTGACCCTGCTGATGCTCGGGCTGCTGCAGGTCGCGGTCCTGGTGCGCGACGTGCTGATCGTCCATGAGGCGGCGCGCGCCGGAGCTCGGGTCGCCGCGACGACCACCGGTGCGAGCGCGCCCACCCGTGCCGCGCGGGCGGCTGCCCCGGAGCTCGACGGACTCGCGGTCAGCGTCGTCCCGGTCAGCCGGCGGGAGGGCGACCTCGCGCGCGTTGAGGTCCGCGCGACACGCCGCATCGGTGGGGTGACCCACACGGTGCGTGCCCGGGCGGTCGCGCTCGTCGAGCCGACCGGCCGCGGTCCGTGACCGCGGGACCGACGGCTCCGCTGCGGCGCATCGATGCGGAGTCGGGGACGGCGACGCTCGTCCTGCCGCTGCTCGTGTGGTTCGCCGCGCTCGTCGCGCTGTTCGCGATCGACCTCGGCGCCTACCTCGTCGCGGCAAGCCGCGCGC
Source organism: Actinomycetota bacterium (assembly GCA_041163825.1). Lineage (GTDB taxonomy): Bacteria > Actinomycetota > Nitriliruptoria > Nitriliruptorales > Nitriliruptoraceae > JBEAQO01. Next base: position 1,223 of record JBEAQO010000161.1, read on the forward strand.
AGGCGCTCGCGGACGCGGCGGCGCTGGCCGCCATCGGCTCGGGCGTCGCCGATGGGACGCGCACCCCGGCGGGTGCAGCGGGCCGTCTGGTCACCGCCGGGGGCGGACGGCTCGAGCGCTGCGACTGCGACGGGGCGCGGGCGAACGTCGTCGTGTCGATGCCGGTCCCCGGCCTGCTCGCCCCGCGCCTCGGCGCCCCGAGCGTGAGCGCGCGGGCGGAGGCCCGGTTGGTCCGGTGATCGTGGGGCGTCGGCGCGCCCCCGCCACTACCCTGCGGCCGTCCGGCACCTGCCGGAGCGGCACGGGGAGGGCGCGAGGAGCGTGGTCGTGGCCGAGCTCGACGAGCGCACGAGCGCCTCCATCGCCGCCTACGACGCCAACGCCCGCGCCTACCAGGAGCACCTGCGGCTGCGGCGGCCGGCTGCGGACGTGCGCCGCTTCGCCTCCTACGCCAACCGCGGGGACCTCGTGCTCGACGTCGGCTGCGGGCCGGCCAACGACCTCCGGCTCCTCCGGGACGCGGGGCTGCACCCGGTCGGCATCGACCTCTCCCTCGGGGCGCTCAGGGAGGCGCGGGTCCTCCTCCCGCGTCACCCCCTGGTGCAGGCGCCCTTCGCGGACCCACCGTTCCGCGACCGCGCCTTCGGTGGGCTCTGGATGTCCGCGGCCTTCGCCCACCTGCCCCGGGCCGCCTGGGCCGGCACCATGGAGCGGCTGATGCGCACGCTCGCCTCCGGTCCCGTCTACTTCTCCTGCCACCTCGGCGAGGGCGACCTCGAAGCGGTGACGCACCCGGTGCTCGGGACGGTGCACGTCTCCTCGGCGCGCCTCGAGGAGGTCGAGGCGCTGCTCGCCGCCAACGGCGTCACGGAGCTCCTCGTCGAGGAGCGTCCCGACCCGCACGAGGACCTGCGTCGGCCCTGGGTCGTCGCGCTCGGACGCGTCCGGCGCTGACGCACGGCGCTGACGCTCGGCGCTGACGCTCGGCGCGTTCGGACCGCGCGAGGGACTCAGTCGGCGGCGTGGATGGCCGCGATGAACGGTCCCGCGGCGACATGGAGCGGCTGGATCGTGACCGCGGCGCCGGCCGCTCGGAGGCGCTCGCAGTCGGCGGGGTCCTCGGCCGCGACCGCCACGCGGCCGCGGAAGCCGGCTTCGCGCAGCGCGGAGAGCAGCGCCAGCGACACGTCACGATCCCGGACGGTCGAGATGACCCAGCGCACCCGCTCGAGCGGGAGCCGTTCGACCAGGGTGGGATCCTCGGCATCGCCGAACACCACGGGGAGGCCGAGCCGTTCCGTGACGCGGTTCCGGGGGTCGAAGTCGACGCCGAGCACGCGGTCGCCGCGCGCGACGAGCTCCTCGGCGAGGGTCGAGCCGAGGCGACCGAGCCCGACGACGACGTGGTCCGGCTCGGTCGCCTCGTCGTCGGCGTCGGTCCCTCGGCGGAGCGAGCGTCGTTCCAGGGCGTGCAGGAGCGGGGCCGTCCGCGCGACGAGGCGATCGCTCCGCTGGATCGTCTGGGTGGAGATCGCGATGGTGAGCAGCGCCACGCCGGTGACGATGGCGGCCACCTCCCCCCCGATTTGGCCGCTCGAGACCCCGAGCGCCGCGAGGATGAGCGAGAACTCGCTGACCTGTCCGAGCGTCACGCCGGCGCGGAGCGAGGTGGTGAGCGGATAGCGGAGCAGCGCGAGCACCGCGGTCACGATCAGCGGCTTGCCGATCAGGACGACCAGCGTGAGCACGGCGAGGACCCCGAGGCGGCTCCCGATCCGGTCCAGCTCGACGTCGGCGCCGAGCTGGATGAAGAAGAACACGAGGAGGAAGTCACGGAGCGTGACGAGGCGCCCGCTGATCGCCTCTCGGTACGGGGTCGCGGCGAGCGCCACCCCGGCGAGGAACGCGCCGACCTCGGCGCTGAACCCGAGCAGGACCGATCCGGCGCCCAGTGAGACCGCCCAAGCGATCGCGGTCAGGACGAGCAGCTCGGGGGACCGTGCGACGACGTCGAGGGCGCGGGTGGTCACGAGGCGGCTGACGATGACCGTCGCGGCGAGGAGCACGAGACCGCGGGCGACGACGACCGCGAGCTGCGTCGCCACGGATCCCTCACCGAGGTCGCCCGACGCCGTGATCGCGATCATCGCGAGGACGACCATCAGGTCCTGGACGATCAGGATGCCCAGCGCGAGGCGTCCATCGAGGCGGTCGAGCGTCCGCAGGTCCGTGAGGAGCTTGATCACGATGATCGTCGACGAGAAGGTCATCGCCATGGCGAGGTAGGCGATCGAGTTGGCGTCGAGACCGAAGGGGAGGAGGACCACCCACGTCAGGGAGAACGTGAGCACGATCTGGCCGATGCCGGCGGCGAGCGCCACCGGCCCGAGCCGCCGGACGATCCGGACGTCGAGCTTCAACCCGACGACGAAGAGCAGGAGGGCGATGCCGAGCTCCGCGAGCAGCTCCACCTCCTCGCCGGCGACGACCAGCCCCGTCACCCCCGGCCCGACGACGATCCCGGCGACGATCAGGCCGACGATGAGCTGCTGGCGCAGGAGCAGGGCGAGGACACCTGCCGCGACGCACACCGCGAGCACGAGGGCGACCTGCTCGAACAGCCCGAGGTCCACCGACGCCCTCCCCGGCGGTCGACGGCCGGTCCCGATCGACGCGCGCGCTCGACCCTACCGAGCCCTCAGCGTGCCGACGGCGAGGGGGCCGGCGGGCCGAGGCCCACCGGCCCCCGAGGACCGTGTCGTCGGGAGGACGTCAGCCGACGAAGAGCGGCGAGAAGACCAGCGCGACGATGGTCATCACCTTGATGAGGATGTTCATCGCCGGACCGGAGGTGTCCTTGAACGGGTCGCCGACGGTGTCGCCGGTCACGGCCGCCTTGTGCGCGTCCGAGCCCTTGCCACCGTGGTGGCCCGCCTCGATGTACTTCTTGGCGTTGTCCCACGCACCGCCGGCGTTCGCCATGAAGATGGCGAGCAGGAAGCCCGAGACCAGCGACCCGGCGAGCAGACCACCCAGCGCCTCGACCGAGAACAGGCCGACGGCGAGCGGGACCGCGACGGCGAGCCCACCGGGCAGGAGCATCTCGCGCAGCGAGGCCTTCGTCGAGATGTCGACGCACTTCGCGTAGTCGGCGCGCACGCCCTCCTTGCCCTCGCGGAGGCCCGGGATCTCGGCGAACTGCCGACGGACCTCGACGATCATCTGCTGCGCCGCCCGCCCGACCGACTTCATCGTCAGCGCCGCGAAGGCGAAGGTCAGCATGCCGCCGATGAAGAGGCCGATGATGACCTCGACGTTGGTCAGGTCGATGACGGTGAGCCCGGCCGCCGCGGTGTAGGAGCGGAAGAGCGCCAGCGCGGTCAGCGCCGCGGAGCCGATGGCGAAGCCCTTGGCGACCGCGGCGGTGGTGTTGCCGAGCGAGTCGAGCGAGTCGGTGACCTGGCGGACCTCGGGTGCCAGGTGCGCCATCTCGGCGATGCCGCCGGCGTTGTCGGAGATCGGTCCGTAGGCGTCGACCGCGACGACCGCGCCGGTGGTCGCGAGCATGCCGATGGCGGCGAGCGCGGCGGCGTAGAGCCCGCCGCTGACCGCGGCACCGGGCAGCGCGAGCGTCCCGAGCCAGTAGGAGCC
>JBEAQO010000162.1:0-5816 GCA_041163825.1 Actinomycetota bacterium
TCAGTTGGTTAGAGCGCTTGCTCGACACGCAAGAGGTCAGAGGTTCGAATCCTCTACGCCCCACCGCCCCTCCTGACCGTCCCCGGGACCGATGCCCGCACGGTCGCGCACCCGGCGACCCTCGCTCGCCCTGCACCGCGTCCCCCCGCGTCGTGCGCCTCGTGGCCCGCCGCGCTGCACGTCCGGCGGTCCGAGCGGCCACCTGCCGTTCGTCCGGGGCCCGTCCGGATGCAGGCCTGCATCCGGATACACTCGCGCATCATGATCCCCGTTCCCGCGCCTGCCGACCGGTCCGAGCGCCGTGCCCTCCGGGTGCCGTCGCGCCGGCTGGCGGTCCTGGGGCTCCTCGCCGCCCTCGCGGTCCCGGCCTCCGCCGGCGCCGTCTCCGCCTGCACCGTCGGCCCGGGGACCCTGGTCGAGCACCGCGCCCTCCTCGCGGGGGACGGGACGCCGGAGGCGAGCTCGACGTGGGTGGTCGAACCGGGAGGGGCGTCGTGCCGCGCGCCCGGGACGACGGGCCCGGATGACCTCGGGGTCGCGGTCGCCATCGCGCACCGCGATGCTCGGGGGGCCGCCGTCGAGCCAGCGCAGCTCGCACGCGTCGATGGCGCCGTCACCACCCGCGTGCGCATCACCGACGCGACCGCGGTCGAGCTGCCGCTGACGGCCACCGGTCCCGCCGGGCCGGTGCGCGAGGTCCGACGGATCGGCGCGCCGATGACGGTGCGCGTCGAGCTCTCGTACCCCGGCTCGTGGATGCCGAGTCCCGTCGGGACCGCGGCCGTGCGGGCCGATGGTCGACGCACCGTCGTCTCGAGCACGGTGGTCCTCGCCGTCCCCTTCACCCCGGACACGGGCGAGCTCGAGGTCGTCGCCGAGCCGGGTCGGGGCGTGCCCGAGGTCACCGTGGTCGTCACCACCCTGCCCGGCGAGGTCCTCGCTGCGCTGCGCGAGCGCAGCGAGGACGTCGAGACCTACGCCGTGCTCGGAGCGCTCCTGGAGGTCACGGCCGACGGCACGGTCGAGCTCGCGGACGGGGCGGGCGAGCTCGCCGACGGGCTCGACGAGCTGGCCGACGGGACCGACGAGCTCGCCGACGGCACGCGCGAGCTCGCCGACGGTGTGGCCGAGCTCGCCGACGGCGTCGATGCGCTCGTCGATGGCGTCGAGCAGCTGGCCGACGGCACGCGCGAGCTCGCCGACGCCACGACCGCCTACGCCGACGGCGTCGCCGTGCTCGGTGGGCAGCTGGGCGGACTCGCCACGCTCTCCGCCACCGTCGCGAACGGCCTGGGTGCGGGGTTCCCGGCCGTGTGCGCGACCCTCCCCGGGACCCCCTCGACGCTCGCGGAGAGCGCGGCGACCGTGGCGTGCGGGCTCGCGAGCGTGCAGGGAGCGTTCGACGATCCCGAGACGGGCCTCGTCGCCGGCGGGACGGCGCTGGCCGGTGGCGTCGCGCTGACCGCCGACGGGGTCGACGAGCTCCTCTCCGGGGTGCGTGAGCTCGCCGAGGGCACGCGTGCGCTGGCCGAGGGCACCGAGGAGCTCGCGTCGGGCACCCGGGAGCTCGCCGACGGTGCGCGCGAGGCCGCCGACGGCGCGCGCGAGCTCGCCGATGGCGCCGACGAGGTCCCCGAGGCGCTGGTCGAGCTCCTCGGCATCGCGGACCGCCGCGCCGCCGCGCTCGCGCTCGACGATGCGGCCGTCGTTCGCGCGACGGCGCTCGCCGAGGAGCGCGCCCGTGGGGCCGACGGCGCGGTCGCCGTGCTCACGACCGATGCGGACGATCGCGAGGTCCCCGTCATCGCGCTCGGTGCGGCGGGCGGCGCCTCGCTGGCGCTGCTCCCGGTGCTCGCGCTCGCGTGGCGACGTCGCCGGAGGGGGAGCGCATGAGCGCGGTCCCGGCCCGTCGGTCGCGCGCCGAGGCGCAGCGCGAGACCCAGGAGCGCCTGCTCGACGCCGCGACCATCGAGTTCGCGGAGCACGGGCTCGAGGGCACCTCCATCGATGCGATCACCGCCCGCGCCGGCTTCAGCCGCGGGGCCTTCTACTCGAACTTCGACGACAAGGCCGACCTGCTCGTCGCGCTCGCGGAGCGTCGCGTCGGGGCGTTCGTCGCCGAGGAGCTCGGTCCGCTGCTCGCGCTGCCCCATGCAGAGCGCGCGGCGGCGCTCGCGCGCTGGCTCGTGACCGAGGACGAGCCGCGCGAGGTCCTGCTGCTGGCCGAGCTCGCCCGGCTCGCGCCCAGCGCCCCCGGGGCCGCGGAGGCGCTCGAGGGTGTGCTCGCCACCGTCTCGACCACGATCGCCGACGCGCTCGCGCGTGCCGCCGCGGTCGACGGCGGGACCGGGGCGCCGCGGAGGGCGATCGACGCCGACCGGGTGCAGGCGATCGCCATCGCCACGCTCGGGGTGCGGATGATGCGGGCGATGCAGGGTGCGATCGCGGTGGGACCGGTGACGGTGCTGCTCGAGGCGCTCATCGACCACGACGGTGAGGACGTCCGATGACCGGCCTGCTCGAGCGCTTCGCGCGCGTGGCCCTGCGGCTCCCGATGGCCACCGTCGCCGTCATCGTGGCCGTGACGCTCCTGTTCGCGGGTGCGGCCCAGCGGCTCGAGGTCGACACGGGGGTCGGTGGCTTCGCGCCGCCCGGCGGGCCGGCCGAGCGGCTCGAGGCGGTCGAGGACCGCTTCGGGTCCGGGTCGACCCTCCAGATCGTCGTCGACGACGGACCGGGTGGCGACGTGCTGGAGCGTCGGGCCCTCGTCGACGTGCTGGCGCTCGCCGAGGCGATCGCGAACGATCCCGACGTCGCGCCGGTGCTCGCGGAGCCCGGGTCCGACGCGCCCTCGGTCGTGACCTTCGCCGAGCCCTTCGCGCGCGGTGCGGAGGCGGCGGACACCACGATCGCCGAGGCGGACGACTTCGTGCTCGACGTGCTCCTCGAGGCCGTGCTCGACGGCGCGGGGGAGCGCGTCGGGGGGCTCCTCTCCGACGACCTCGACACCGAGGCGGTCCGGGCCCGTGCCGGGCTCGTCGTGGTCGCGTTCGACGGCGCGGCCGAGCCGGAGGCGGTCGCGACCGCGGCACGCGCGGTGGAGCGGATCGTGGGTGAGCGCGGCGTGGCCGATGCCTCGCTCGGGATCCTCAGCATCACCGCCATCGAGGACGCCATCGGCACGACGCTGGCCCGCGACGTCCCCGTGCTGCTCGGACTCTCGCTGTTCCTGGTCGTGCTCGTGCTCGCGGTGCTGTTCCGCTCGGTCGTCGACGTCGTCGTCGGACTCGTCGGCCTCGCCGCGAGCATCGTCTGGATGCTCGGGGCGGCGGCGCTCCTCGGTCCCGGTGGGTTCGGCCTCTCCGGGCCGTTCAACCAGGTCTCCATCGCCGTCCCGGTGCTGCTGATCGGGCTCGGCATCGACTACTCGGTCCATCTGACGACGCGCTACCGCGAGGAGCGCCGCAACGGCGCCGCGGCCGTGCCCGCTGCGACGACCGCGCTGACCACCGTGGGCATCGCGCTCGTGCTCGCGACGGTCGCCTCGGTCGCCGGGTTCCTCGCGAACCTGGTCGCACCGTTGCCGCCGATCCGGGACTTCGGGGTGTTCGCTGCGGTGGGCATCGTCGCGGCCTTCCTCGTCCTCGCCGGGCTCGTGGTCTCCGTCCGCGTCCTCGTCGACCGACGGCGCGACCGCCGCCGGAGCGGGCGCCCAGTCGGTGCACCGTCGGTCTCCGGGGCGACGGGGCACGATCCGGGGGAGGCGACGACGCCCGTCCGCGGGGCGACGGTGCGGCCGTCCCGCTGGGCCGGTGCGCTCACCGGCCTCGCGAGCCGCGGCGGGGTCCTGGTCGCGGTCGTGACCGTCGTCGCCCTCGCGCTCGGCGGCTACGCGGCGACGGGCCTCTCGACCGAGTTCGACGAGCGTGACTTCCTCCCGGAGGGCGAGCCGGTGCTCGCGACGCTCGACCGCCTCGAGCTCCGCTTCGGTGGCGGGGTCAGCGAGCGCACCCTCGTCGTCCTCGATGGGGACCTCGACGATCCCGCCTTCCTCGGCGCCGTCGCGCGCTTCTCCACCGAGCTCGCGGACGTCGAGGGCGTGCGCGTGAGCGACGGGGAGGCCGAGGTGGCCTCGTGGCTGGCGCTCCGCGATGCGACGGTGCGCGAGGGCGAGGGCGTGCGCGAGCGGGTCGCGGACGACCTCGAGGCCTGGCGCGACCCGGCGGTCGCGGCCGCGGACCTGCGCGTCCCGCGACGGGACGAGCTCGACCTGCTCGTCGGGGACCTCGCCGAGGGCAGCGAGGTCCCCGAGGAGCTGCTCGGGGCGCTCGAGCGGCGGCTGCCCGACGGCGTCGCCCCGGTCGTCGCGCTCGCGCGCGCCGGCGATCCCGCGGAGCTCGAGCAGGAGCTGCGCGAGGCGATCGCGGACACCCTCGCCGAGGACCGCCCCGAGGCCCTGACGGACGCCGCGATCGACGCGCTCGTCGCGGCCGGCCCGGAACGACTCACGCTCGCGGCGCTGCGCACCGCCGGCATCGACGACGCGGTGCTCACCGACGACGATCGGCGTGCGCTCGAGCGGCTCGAGGCGCTCGAGGCCGAGGGGGTGACGGACTCGACGGACGGCGCGGTGCTCGTCCGCCAGCTCGCGGTCCTCGAGCGGCTCCTGCCCGACGAGCTCGCGCGGACGGTCGATGCCGAGGGGTCGCTCGTGTCGATCTCGACGGGGGTCGGCGCCGACGGTGCGGCGGCGCTGATCGACGAGCTCGAGCGGAGGGCCGAGGTCGTGCGCGATGCCGGCGGCCGGACCACGGTCGTGAGCTCCGGGTTCGTGCAGGCCGACGTCGTGGAGCAGCTCGCCGCGGCGCAGCTCGCCTCGATCGCCATCAGCCTCGCAGCGGCCGCGCTGCTCCTCGTCGTGTCCTCCTGGGTGCAGGCGCGGGCCCCGATGCTGGGGATGATCGGCATCCTGCCGAGCCTCGTCGCGCTCGTCCTCATGCTCGGCCTGATGCGCGTCATCGGGCTCCCGTTCAACGCGCTCACCGCGACCGTCGCCTCGATCGCGGTCGGCATCGGGGTGCCCTACGGCATCCACCTCATCAACCGCTTCCGCGAGGCCCTCGGGCGCGGCGCGGACCCCGAGGCAGCCATCGCCGAGACGCTGGCCGAGACGGGCCCGGCGCTCGTCGGTTCCGCGGTCACGACCGGGCTCGCCTTCGGGGTCCTGATGCTCTCGTCGAGCACGCCGCTGCGGCAGTTCGGCCTCGTGAGCCTCATGATGATCGTGCTCGCGGTCCTCGGCTGCCTGCTCGTCCAGCCGGCCGCGCTGGTCGCCTGGGCGCGCCGGCGTGGGGGCGGGAAGGTCCGGGCCGCGAGCGGCGTTCCCCTCGGGTGAGCGCGGTCCGACGTGGATCGTCCCGGACCCGGCGCGGTCCTGGGCGCGGCGTGGAGGGGTCCTGACGATGCGGAGCTGGTCCGCTCGGCGCTGGAGGGCCGCGGGGCTCGCGGCCGTCGTCGCGTTCCTCGCCCTCGGGGTCCCGACCGCGGTCGTCCCCAACCCCGTGTTCGGGCGCGGCATCGAGCCGACGTGGTGGAGCCTGCCGGTCCTCGCGGTCACCTCCGTGCTCGTGGGGCTCGTCCTCGCGACCTACGTGCGCGAGCCCGAGGCCACCGTGCCCGCCGCCGTCGGGCCTGCCGGCTCGCCGGGCGCGCTGCCCGCGCTCGACGACGTCCCGCCGGAACAGACGCGGCGGCTCGGGGTCGGCGGGCTGCTCTCGTTCCTCGCCATCGGCTGCCCGACCTGCAACAAGCTCGTC